>CADBPE010000046.1 GCA_902796475.1 uncultured Ruminococcus sp. | reverse complement strand
CTGCGGAGCGCTTGTAGCATAGGGATTTCGCTGCCTGCGGGCAGCGACCAAGGGCGTTGCCCTTGGAACCTGCAAGCCTTTGAAAAGGCTTGAGCGAAACTTTTGTGTTGTGGTTTTTGGCTTGATATTTTGGGGCGCGGGCAATTACATTTCCGCCTGTTTATCTTTGAGCGCGAACACGGGGGCGCAGGCTCTGCGCCGGCAGCTTGCCGCCGAAACTTTTGTGTTTGGCTTTTTGAGTGATATTTTGGAGGTTCTCGAGTTCTAAGCCGCTGAATGGAAAAGAGGTGCGCTATGAAAGCGGATATTATCGGAAATATAAAAAGAAAATTTTTTTCGTATGAACATACGGGCGATATTTTTAAGGATCTTCTGGGCGGTATCATCGTTGCGCTGGTGTCTATCCCTATTTCTATGGGATACGCGCAGATCGCCGGTCTGCCTATGCAGTACGGACTTTACGGCTCTGTTATTCCTATCCTGCTGTTCGGACTGCTTACAAGCTCCCGTGATTTCGTTTTCGGTGTGGACGCAGCGCCGGCGGCTCTGGTCGGCACTACGCTTGCGACTCTTGAAATACAGCCCGGTTCTGATGAAGCCATGCGCATTGTCCCCCTGATCGCCCTGCTTGTTTCGGGGTGGCTGCTGCTGTTCTTCATTTTCAGGGCGGGACGCATAGTAAGATACATATCGGAACCTGTCATGGGCGGCTTTGTTTCGGGGATATGCTGCACTATAATACTTATGCAGGTACCGAAGCTGTTCGGCGGTTCGGCGGGAATAGGCGAAGCGCCTGAGCTGATAAAGCACATAATATGTGAGCTGCCGCAGTTCAACGGCTGGTCGATGCTTATGGGCGGACTGGTAATAATAACGATCGTGCTGTTCCGGCACATAGCCCCTAAGATACCGATGTCGGCAGTGATAATGGCGGCGGGTGTGATACTCGGCTGCTGTCTGCCGCTTGCCGATGCAGGAGTGAAGCTGCTGCCGGAGGTAACGCCCGGTTTTCCTGCGCCGCGTTTGCCGGTATCCGGCTTTGACTTCAACGAAATATCCGAACTGCTGTTCGATTCTCTGAGCATTGCGGCTGTAATACTCTCGGAATCTCTGCTGGCTTCACAAAGCTGTGCCTCAAAGGACGGGTACAGACTAACCCCCAACAGAGAGATACTTGCGTATTCGCTTGCAAATCTCTCCGCCTCTCTCTGGGGATGCTGTCCGGTCAACGGCAGTGTGTCCAGGACCGGCATAGTGCGTCAGTTTGGCGTAAGATCTCAGTGGATGTCGGTTTTTGCCGCCTGCGCAATGCTTGCGGTACTGTTTGCCGCCGCGCCGCTTATAGGACTGCTGCCTGTGCCTGTGCTTACGGCTATTGTTATAAGCGCGCTTTCGGGCGCCTGTGAATTCAGTCTTGCAAAGCGGCTGTTCAAGACCAGCAGGCAGGAATTTCTTATTTTTATGGCGGCGTTTTTCGGAGTGCTTGTTTTCGGAACGGTGTACGGCGTCATCATAGGCATTGTGCTGTCATTTTTTGCGGTCATCGTTAAGGCTGTTACTCCACCGAGGGAATTCATGGGCGTTATTCCCGGCAGAGAAGGCTTTTATTCGCTTGAAAGAAGCAGGGAAGCCCGTCCGCTGAAGCATGCGGTCATTTACAGGTTTGGCGGCAATATGTTCTTTGCCAATACCGAAACTATCAGAAACGACCTTGAAGCAGCAGTCAAGGACGATACGTCGTGTGTTATTATCAATGCCGGCGCAGTGAGCAGCATAGACACTGCCGCAGCAGGAGAACTGCTTGATCTTTATAAATATTTCAGAAGCAGGAACGTCAGGTTCTACATGACCGAGCATATAGGCGCGGTAAATGACAGTCTGCGGCGCTTTGGCGCAGATGAGCTTATAAAAAACGGAGCTGTGCGCATGACAATAGCTCTTGCGCTGCGTGATGCAGAGATACACAAGCCCTACGAGCTTGAAGGCAGCGGGAATGAGGAAAAAGCCGGCGGAACCGGAACTGCCGAAAATGACGATCCGGAGCAGGGCGTGTTCGGCGGTTTGCAGGCTGAGCTTGAATGGGCGCTTGGCGACAGCGCCGAGGACTTCAAAAAGGAGCTGACCGAGGAGATATATCAGAGCCTTAAAGCTGATGATGAGCTTAGCGCCGAAACCGTTGAGAAGATATCCAGTCTGACAAGATGGGGAAGGCTGAATATGTTTGACGAGGACGAGCTTCTGGACAGACTTGAGACCAGACTGCTTGACCGCGCCATAAGGCACCCCGATCAGGCGGAAAGGATAGTGAATGCTCTTGAGGAACGCAGGCGGGTAATAGAAGCAAGGATGCCCGGAATGGATTCCAAGGTAATGAAGCGTATCCGCAGACGCAGGCTTGAAAGGGCGGGACGGCTTTGTGAAAATGATCCGGAGGCATTTGAGCGCCGGCGCGAAAAACGGCTGAAATATCTTTCCATACTCGAAAAAACAAATCCGTTGCTTGCGCAGAGGTATCGTTCGGTATACAGGGACGTGCTTTCGCTTTATGAAGAAAAGGACGAAAATTTATAAATTTTCCCGCCTTTGCTTATTACATAATGAAAACAGCGGGATAAAACGGCAGATACAGGTTTGTGAGTAACATAACACAAAAATTTTAAAGAAACTTGTGTAAATTTGTTGATTGACAAAAAAGCCGGAATGAAATATTATTATTCTGTATCAGTATAAATACCGGAGGGGATCAGCATGAACGCTGATATGTTATATGAATATTACGGACGTGAAAAGAACGATCTGGAATCGTCTGTCATGCCGTTCGTTATAATGCAGAAATTGGGAAACGAGTTGCATGTAACGCTGGTGTCGGACGGACTTTGCAAGCTCTACTGCGCCGACCGCGCCGAGGTCGCAGATACCATTGAAAACAGTATATTCACCACCGTTCACCCGGAGGATGTGGAAAAGGTATCCTCTGCTATGGTAAAGTTTTTGTCTGACGGCAGCCTTAAGCTCGTGTTCAGAAAGCTCATAAGCGGAGCCTTCCGCACAATATATGCTCAGGGCAGCAGCTACTATACGGATTCCGGCGAAAAGCTCCATGTTATATGGTGCGGCGATATTACCGATATAGTAAATGCCGAAAAGATAAACACCTATTATGACAAAATGACCACGCTGCCTAATATGTCCGCCTTTGGCGTGCTTGCCGAGCAGGAGCGCAGAAGAATGCAGAGCAAGGGCATAGTTCCGGCGATAGTCTATTTTGATATAAGAGACATGAAGGCGATCAACGAAAAGTATGGCTTTTCAAGGGGCAACGGTGTTATTTCGGGCACAGCCTCGGTCTTGAAGGACGTTTTTCAGAAGGACGCAATAGCGCGTTTTTCGGACGACCACTTTGTTGTTATGACCGGAAAAAGACACCTTGAACAGAAGATAGAGCAGGTGAACGATCAGGTCCTGCGCAATCCTATGGGAATTTCGGTGCAGCTTTGCGCCGGAATTTATATCGACGACAAGGGCGAACTGGATATTTTTGCGGCAATAGACAGGGCAAGAATAGCCTGCAAGACCATAAAGGGCGATTACACCCGTAAATATCACGTTTTTGACCGTGATATGTTTACCGAGTACCGTCAGCGCAGGCACGTTCTGAATCACTTTGACGAGGCTCTTGAAAACGGATATTTAAAGCTTTACTATATGCCTATCATCAGGACGGTCACAGGCAAAATATGCGATATGGAGGCTCTTGCGCGATGGATGGATCCTGAAAAGGGCATTCTGCCGCCGTCGCAGTTCATTCCCGTATTGGAGGACAACAGGCTCATAAACAAGCTCGACTTCTATATGCTCCGCAAGATATGCGAAAGTCTTGATACCCAGAAGCAGCTTGGCATGCCGCTGGTGCCGGTGTCGGTCAATATTTCAAGAACGAATTTTGAAGTGTGCGATGTGTTCGACGAGGTGCTTTCCATCGTAAACGAATACAACATTGCTCACCATCTTCTGACGGTGGAGATAACCGAGAGCGCCTTTATAAAAAATCAGCAGTTCCTGGCAAATCAGATAAACCGTTTCCGTGAAGCCGGCTTCAACGTGTGGATGGACGATTTCGGCAGCGAATATTCCTCACTCAACACACTGCAGGAGTACAGCTTTGACCTTATAAAGCTTGATATGCGTTTTATGAAGAATTTCAGTCTGACCGGAAAGAACAGGCTGATACTTTCGGACGTTCTCAACATGATATCAAAGCTTGGCGTAAGCACTCTTGCCGAGGGTGTGCAGACTAAGGAGCAGCTTCGTTTTCTGAGAGATGCGGGCTGTGATAAGGTACAGGGCTTTCTTTTGGGCAAGCCCATGCCTTGTGAGCATTTCTATCAGGAAAGGATATACAACGGTCTTCAGTATGACGATGTAAATAAGACAAGCTATTATGACAAGATATGCGCTACAAGTCTGGAGCCTCATATTCTCATGTCAAATCTTGGCGGGTTCATCGGCGACAACAACACCACGCCGATAGCAGCGCTGGAGTTCCATAAGGATACGTTCCGTATCCTGAAGGCAAACGGAGCCTATAAATATCTCCTTGAAGAGATCGGTCAGGATAAGGACATGATCTATAACGACTACTACCACTGGTACAGAACGCTTTCTCCGGTATTTGCAGATGCGGTGAAGAAGTGTCTTTCGTCACGGAAGAGCGAAACGGTCATAAATGTTGAAGAAAACGGCATAAGGATATCTGCGAACATTTCGTTTATTGCCTATGATTCAAAGACGGAGACCGGAGCGGTATTGGTCATCATAACCAAGGTAGACAGTCCGCATCCGATGTTAGCTCAGGAGAGCGAAGCACATGAGATCGAAGTTCAGGAGATCGAAACTCAGGAGATCGAAACTCAGGAGAGCGAAGCATCTGATAATAAGCAGGATGAATAAAAAAGCAGCCCTTTTGCGCGGCGCAAGACACTGAGATATAGAACAAAACCACCCGGCAGACACATAAACCTGCCGGGTGGTTTTCACTTAGTATAGGGTAAGCTCCCGAAGTTATCAGATAACCGCAAGGAACGTCATAAACATCAGCTTGATGTCGTAGAAAAAGCTGAATTTGCTGATGTATTCAAGATTGTATTTCATCTTCTGAGGTAAAACGGTGTTCACATAAACGTCATCGGTGTTTTCGGCGCCGTCAAGCAGTTTCTCCTCGTCCTTGAATTTTATGCTCGCAAGAGAGGTTATGCCGGCGGGCATGAGCAGAGTTGCGTACATCTCAGGTGTGTAACGCTCAACGTATTTCGTTACCTCGGGACGTGTGCCTACAAATGTCATGTCGCCTTTAAGGACATTTATAAGCTGCGGCAGCTCGTCAAGACGGCATTTGCGCAGGAATTTTCCGGCGCCGGTTATGCGGCTGTCGTTTTTTACCGTGACCTGTGTGCCCTTCTTTTCCGCATCGGATACCATTGTGCGGAATTTGAAGATATTGAACGTCCTGCCGTATTTGGTAACTCTCTTTTGCAGGAAAAAGACCTTGCCCCGTGAGTCGCACTTTATCCATACGGCTATAATGAGCATGAAGGGCAGGCATATCACTAACATAATGAGCGCCGCAAGAAAGTCAAAGCACCGCTTCACGACAAGGCTTCCGGTTCTGCGCGAAAGAATATCATAGTATGGGCGCACTTCCTCGTTCTGAAATTCTCTGGGCAGCTTTTCCCATTTTTTCATGCTCTGATCTCCTTTCGGTTGTAGTTTTGTCCGCAGAGCGCTTTGGCACTCACGGTAATCAAAAGTTTCGCTCAAGCATTTTCAAAGGCTTGCGGGTTCCAAAGACAGAGTCCCTGGTCGCCGTCCGCAGACGGCGAGATCCCTATGCTTCAAGCGCTCCGCAGGGCGTCCCCTACTATCAATTTGGGGATAACAAGCTTCTGCCGTAAGGCAGCATATAAGAGATACATATAATTCTGTTTTGTACGATCGCTCTGCCGGTAATGCCGTATCAATCCTTTTGTTCGTTTATCTTGTTGTTCAGGTTTTCACGGGCGACAGCTAACATCAGCTTTATCCTGTTTTCCTGATTTACTCTCGGTGCGCCCGGATCATAGTCTATCGCAACTATATTAGCCCGCTCGTCACGCTGCTTTATCTTGCGGATCATTCCCTTGCCGTTGATATGGTTTGGCAGACATCCGAAGGGCTGTGTGCAGACTATGTTTTCAAATCCCGATTCAACAAGCTCAAGCATTTCACCGGTGAGCAGCCAGCCTTCGCCCATCTTGCTGCCGTAGCCTACGACGCCCTTTACAAGCTCTTTGGTGTGCTGATATCTGGTGATGGGTCTGAAACCGTATTTTGTCTGGCTTTCAATTATAAGATTCTCGTAATCGGTAAGAAAGTCCATGAGCTTCTTTACTACAAGGTATTTTGCCCTGCTGCCGCCGTAAAGCTTATAGTCCTCAAGACGGTTGTCTACCTTGAACATCGCAAAGCCGATTATTCCGGGCAGGTTTATCTCGCAGTCCTGCTCACGCAGGAAACGCTCAAGATTATTATTTCCAAGCGCCGCATATTTAACGTATATCTCTCCTACAACGCCGACCTTTACCTTAGGAGTCACGTTTACCTCGACCTTTGAAAAATCCTCGGCTATCTTGTCAAGATACTTTGCAAGCTCCCTGCGCTTGAAGCCGTGATTTTCTGAAAGTATTATCGTCAGGCGCTTTGTCCAAAGATCAACAAGAGCGTCGCAGTCGCCTTTGTTTACCTCGTAGGGGATGACCTGATTGTAAAGGCTCATTATCAGCTCGCCGTAAAGACCCGCCGCTGCGATCCTTCTCAGCAGCGGCAGCGTTATGCTGAAACCGGGATTCTTTTCCATGCCGGACATATTCAGCGATATGACCGGAATATTCTCGTAGCCCGCCTTTATAAGAGCCTTACGGAGAAGATGTATGTAGTTTGAAGCTCGGCAGCCGCCGCCTGTCTGGGTAAGCAGCAGGGCTATCTTGTTTACATCGTATTTTCCGCTCTGAACGGCGTGTATGAGCTGACCTATGGTGAGTATTGCCGGATAGCAGGTGTCATTGTGAACGTATTTCAGTCCGACCTGTGCTATTTCGGGACCGTCTGTTTCAAGCAGCTCTACCTTATAGCCGAACTTTGAGAAAATGTTTTTGATAATATTGAAATGGATCTTTGCCATCATGGGAAAGAGAATGGTGTATTCCTTCTTCATTTCCTTTGTGAAAAGCAGTCGTCCGGTTTTGTCGTATTCAAGCTTTGCCATCGTATTACCTCCGTTTGCCTGCAGAAGCAGCGTTTTATCAGTCAAGGGCTGCCAGCAGGCTGCGCAGACGGATCTTTACTGCTCCCAGGTTGGTGATCTCATCGATCTTTATCTGGGTGTATATTTTGTTGTGACGTTCAAGAATGGCTCTTACCTCGTCGGTGGTGATAGCGTCAACACCGCAGCCGAAGGAAACAAGCTGCACAAGGTTCATATCCTTCTGACGGCTGACATATTCGGCGGCAGCGTACATTCTGGAATGATATGTCCACTGGTTGAGTACGCCCGTAGGACGCTTCTTTTCATGTACGCTTACAACGTCCTCGGATACTATGGCAACGTCAAAGCTGGTGATGAGCTTGTCAATACCGTGATTGATCTCCGGATCGGCATGATACGGACGTCCCGCAAGCACGATTATGCGCTTTTTCTCGGCTCTTGCCTTCTCGATTATCTTCTGACCGTAAAGGCGTATCTTTTTCAGATATTCCTCATATTCGGCATAAGCGGCAGCGGCAGCCTCCCTGACCTCTTTAAGGGTTATGTCCGGATAAAATCTCTGAAGCTCTGCGCATATTTTCTTCGGGAAATCCTTGGGGCGGTGTATGCCTACGAAATCATGGAAGAATCTGACGTTTTCTATTTCACGCACGTTTGCGTATATTACCTCCGGATAGTACGCCACCACAGGACAGTTATAGTGGTTGTCGCCAAGATGCTCGTCAAAATTGTAGGACATACAGGGATAGAAAATGCTCTTTATGCCGTTGTCGAGCAGCCACTGCACATGACCGTGAATGAGCTTTGCCGGGAAGCATACCGTATCGGAGGGGATAGTGTGCTGACCCTTGAGATAAAGCTTTCTGTTTGAGAACGGCGAGGTGATGACCTCGAAATTCAGCTTTGTAAGGAAGGTGTACCAGAACGGAAGAAGCTCGAACATATTAAGTCCCAGAGGAATGCCTATCTGACCCCGCTTGCCGGGTACCGATCTGTACTCCTTGAGCAGACGCAGCTTATACTGGTAGATGTTCATGCTGTCGTCCGGCGACTTTTTGGTAACGGGCTTTTCACAGCGGTTTCCGGCTATGAATTTTCTTCCGTCGCTGAAGGTGTTTATGGTAAGGCGGCAGTTGTTGCTGCATCCGCCGCAGTTTATAGAACGTATATCATGCTTGAAGTTCAGGAGCTGTTCGGAGTTTAGTATTGTGGAGCGTCCCTTTGAACCGACCTTCTGCATGGCGTAAAGAGCGGCGCCGTAAGCGCCCATAAGACCGGAAATTTCCGGACGGATAACATTGACGCCCATTTCCTGCTCAAAGGCTCTCAGGACCGCATCATTGAGGAAGGTGCCGCCCTGAACAACGATCTTCTTGCCCAGCTCGGACGGGTTAGCCACACGAATGACCTTGTAGAGCGCATTCTTTACAACGCTCAGGCAAAGTCCGGCGGAGATATCCTCTATCGTTGCGCCGTCCTTCTGCGCCTGCTTGACCGAGGAATTCATAAACACGGTGCATCTTGAGCCGAGATCGACAGGCTGCTTTGCCAAAAGTCCGAGCTTTGAAAATTCCTCTGCGGAATATCCCAGCGCATTTGCGAAGGTCTGCAGGAACGAGCCGCAGCCCGATGAGCATGCCTCGTTGAGAAAAATATTGTCTATGGCGCCGCCTCTTATCTTGAAGCACTTTATATCCTGACCGCCGATATCAATGATGAACTCAACGTCCGGCATAAAGCTTTTGGCGGCTGTAAGGTGGGCGATAGTTTCTACTACGCCGACATCCACACTGAAAGCGTTTTTGATTATCTCCTCGCCGTAGCCGGTAACAGCTGCGCCGGCGATCTTTATATCGGGAGCGATCTCATACACATGCTCCAGAAAGCTTTTCACGATAGGTACGGGGTTTCCGCTGTTGGAGAGGTACTCCGAATAGAGCAGAGTGCCGTCCTTTGCCGTGACAACAGCCTTTACGGTAGTTGAGCCGGCATCTATACCGATAAAGGTCTTTCCGGTATAGGTTTTAAGGTCGCCGCGCTTAATGGTAGCCTTTGCATGACGTGCGCGGAACTCGTCAAGCTCCTCCTGAGTTTTGAAAAGCGGCTTGTTGAAGGCAAAGTTGCCTGAGCCTCTGTAAACCGAGATCTTTTCTATCGTCTTGTCAAGATCAACGGGCTTCTCCGCGCAGAGAGCGGCGCCCATAGAAACATAATAAAGCGAATTTTCGGGACACAGACCATTTGTTTTCAGCGACTTGTCAAAGCTTTTGCGCAGCTCCGGAATAAATGTCAGCGGTCCGCCAAGATATACGACATTGCCCTTTATCTCACGGCCCTGAGCAAGTCCCGCTATGGTCTGGTTTACAACGGCGCCGAATATGCTTGCGGCGATATCCGTCTTTTTAGCGCCCTGATTAAGCAGCGGCTGTATATCCGTTTTTGCAAAAACGCCGCAGCGGGAGGCTATCGTGTATATTTTCTCGTGCTTTTCGGCAAGGCCGTTCAGTTCCTCGATAGGCACATTGAGCAATGTTGCCATCTGATCGATAAACGCGCCTGTGCCGCCTGCGCAGGAGCCGTTCATGCGGACCTCCATGCCTCCCGAAAGGAACAGTATCTTCGCATCCTCTCCGCCCAGCTCGATTATTACATCGGTTTCGGGAATGAAGGTCTTAGCGGCAACTCTTGTTGCATAGACCTCCTGAATAAAATCAATGCCGCACACATCGGCAACGCCCATGCCTGCCGAGCCGGACATCGCTATCAGAGCATTATCCGCTTCGGGAACCTCTCTGCGCAGCTTTTTCAGCAGTTCAGAGATCTTCTCTGTTATCTGGGAATAATGTCTTTCGTAGGTCTTGTATATAAGTTTGCCGTTTTCGTCCAGAGCAGTACATTTTACTGTTGTTGAGCCTATATCCAGTCCTATTTTTATCATTATTTCTGGTCACCTCTTTATCCGAGCCGCAAACGGCTCTTATACTTCCATTATAGCGGTTATCGGTTTGATTATATTTCTAAAAAAGAAATTATTTTATTGAATACACGCAGTTCATGGTGTTTATATAAGTTCTTCTGCAACGATCTCTTCGGCGCGGCGCAGAGCCTGCTGTTCATCGTCACCGGTACACTCTACTGTTATTTCGGAGCCGCATTTGATACAGGCTGCCATTATTGACAGCAAGCTTTTTCCGTTAGCCCGTTTATCACCGAAAACGATGATGACCTCGCTGTCGAATTTCTGCATTTCGTTAGCGAACACTCCTGCGGGGCGCAGATGAAGACCAACGGCGCACTTTACCGTCATAGTTTTTGAAACCATTATTTCACCCTTCTTTTCTTTTTCCTGTTTCGTTTCCGCACACATTCCGATCCGGATTTCTTTCCGATAAATTATACACCATTTAGGGCACTTTTACAAGAGCATGAAAGTGTGTAAGCATAGAAATTTCTGGGCAGGCGGCAAGCTGCCGCACCCCTGTTCGCGTTGTAAGATAAACAGGACGAAGCTTTACCTCTCGCGGTTGGAAAATAGTAAAAGCCGCGATCGGTTTATTTTCGGTCAGAGTAAACTGCCAATGCGAATACGGGAGCGCAGGCTCTGCGCCGGCGGCTGGAGGCTTTTAAACTAACCGTTAGTAGGGGACGCCCTCTTGCGCAGGGCGTCCCCTCTCAAAAAACAGTCCACCGGACTGTTTTTTGATTCACCCCTGCGGAGCGCTTG
>CADBPE010000045.1 GCA_902796475.1 uncultured Ruminococcus sp. | reverse complement strand
CAAGCGCTCCGCAGGGGTGAATCAAAAAACAGTCCGGTGGACTGTTTTTTGAGAGGGGACGCCCTGCGCAAGAGGGCGTCCCCTTGCTGCAGATCCGAAAAAACCGCCCTCACCGCCGCGAGGCGGTGAAAGAAAAATATAAACTGAGGACATTGCGTATCTTTCGGTGCGGATAAACTGTCAGCGCGAATAAGGGAGCGGCAGCTTGCCGCCGGCATATACCACTTCTTGTGAGATGTGGAAATTTGCCTGACGGAATTATAGTGAAAATTAACATTTCTGTATGTTGAATGTAGGAAAGAAATCTAAAAATCGCAGAATTTTTTATAAATTGTTGTAATGGTGCATTTCTTTGTGTTATGATAAAGGCAAGATAAAAGGCTTTAGATTCAGTTTGACCGAAAGGAAAAGGTTAGATATGAAAATTAAAAAAGGTCTGAAATATTTGCTTGCTGAGGTCATGGCAGTGCTGGTGCTTGTTTCAGGCAGCGCAGCGGCAAACGCAGAACCGATCAATCCATATATTGTACCGGGTACGGAGCTTTCTGAAACGGTCGATCCTCAACAGCCGGACGATCCCGGCGAGGATGACCCTGTTGATATACCTTTTGAACCGGAGCAGTCGCAGGTGTCCGAAAATTCCGAGGTTGAGACGTCCGAGCCGGAGCCTGAACCGGAACCCGAACCGCAGCCGGTGACAGAATCGAGCGAAGCAGTCGAGTCAAGCGCTGCTGTTATATATGAAGAATCGAGCAATACCGAATATCCGCAGACCAGCGAGATAAGCCGGTATGTGGTCGAGAGAAGTCATGTCTATGTTTATGATGAAAATAACGATCATTACCAATACAGCGTTGTAAGTGAGACCGAAACCTCGGAATATGAGACCGAAGAAAGCTATGAGTCGTATGAAGAGGTGTCAGTTGAGCCTGAAAGGGATACGTCGGCGCTTGATATTTCGGACTATGAAATGTCGGATACAATAGTGCTGACGCCGCAGGACTGGGAACAGCTCAAAAAAGCAAATCAGGGCGAGACCTCACAGCTTGTGCTGAAGGCGTCTCCAAACGCAGGCAACACAACAAATGCTTTCAAAAAGCTCAAGGAGGAAAGCAAGGGTGGGAATGACGACTGGATATTCCTTATGTGGGGCATCATATTGCTGAGCGCAGGAGTTATTGCGGTAGGAGCAGTTATCGTCACTACGGTAATCACCAAGAAAAAGCGCATAAAGTAAGTTTTTGGAGCATCGCCGCACAATGTATTTCAGCGGACGGCCCGGATCAGACAGCATTGCGCGTCTGTCCGTTTTTTATAAAAACTTGAAACGGAGGAAACTGTCAGAATGGATAATCAGGAACTGTTGGAACTCAAAAAGAATGCCTGCAAGGTCAGAATGTACACAATTGAGGGTGTGTTCAATGCAAAGTCGGGTCATCCCGGCGGCTCGCTTTCTGCGGCTGACATCATCACATATCTCTACTTCAAAGAGATGAATGTTGATCCGATGAATCCCAAAGACCCCGACAGGGATCGTTTTGTACTCTCAAAAGGACACTGCGCACCTGCTCTTTACGGCGCTCTTGCACTTAAAGGCTATTTTTCGGCTGATGAAATAAAGGTGCTCAGACACATCGGCGCTATGCTTCAGGGACACCCGGATATGAAGGGCACTCCCGGCGTGGATATGAGCTCCGGCTCACTGGGACAGGGAATCTCCGCTGCCTGCGGTATGGCTCTGGCGGCTAAGTATGACAAAAAGGATTACAGAGTATACGCTATGTTGGGCGATGGAGAGTGTGAAGAGGGTCAGGTATGGGAGGCTGCAATGTTCGCTTCTCACTACAAGCTTGACAATCTCTGCGTTTTTGTAGACTACAACGGTCTGCAGATCGATGGTCATGTAAAGGATGTTGCGGGTCTTGATGACCTGAACAAGAAGTTCGAGAGCTTCGGATTTGAGGTAATCGAGATCGACGGTCATAACTATGAGGAGATCGAGGCTGCCGTGAACAAGGCTAAGACCGTAAAGGGCAAGCCCACAGCAGTTATTGCCACCACCATAAAGGGCAAGGGCGTTTCATACATGGAGAATGTTGTGGGATGGCACGGCAAGGCTCCTAACGCAGACGAATACAAGATCGCTATGGACGAGCTTAACGCACAGCTTAAAGCATTGGAGGCATAATCATGGCAGAAACAAAGAAGATCGCAACAAGAGAAAGCTTTGGTATGGCGCTTTGCGAGCTTGCAAAGGAGCATCCCGAGATAGTAGTTCTGGACGCAGACCTGGCTGCTGCTACCAAGACAGATATTTTCAAGAAGGCATATCCCGACCGTTTCTTTGACTGCGGCATTTCCGAGGGCAACATGATAGGCGTTGCCGCAGGTCTTGCAACAACCGGAAAGGTTCCCTTTGCGGCGTCATTTGCTATGTTCGCTACCGGAAGGGCTTACGAGCAGATCAGGAACTCTGTCGGTTATCCGCACCTTAATGTAAAGATCGCCGGCTCACACGCAGGCATCTCCGTAGGTGAGGACGGCGCTACCCACCAGTGCTGTGAGGATCTGGCTCTTATGAGAACCATTCCGGGCATGGTAGTGCTCAATCCTGCCGACCATTATGAGATGATCGAGGCTGTAAAGGCATCTTATGCTTATAACGGCCCTGTTTACATCAGACTCGGACGTCTTGCTATTGACACCTTCAACGATCCCGACAATTACAGCTTCGAGATCGGCAAGGGCATTACGCTTAAGGAAGGCACAGATGTTACCGTTATTGCTACCGGTCTGGTAGTATATGAGGCTCTCAAGGCTGTCAATGCTCTTGAAGCAAAGGGCATCAATGCGCGTCTTATCAATATGCACACCATCAAGCCCATTGACAAGGACATCATCATCAAGGCTGCAAAAGAGACAGGCAGCATCATCACCGTTGAGGAGCACAATGTTATCGGCGGTCTGGGTGAGGCTGTATGCTCTGTTACTGCCGAGTATTGTCCTGTTAAGGTATCGAGGATCGGTATTCAGGATGTATACGGACACAGCGGTCCGGCACTCGGTCTTCTTTCCGAGTTTGGTCTGGATGCAGCAGGTCTTGAAAAGAGCATTGAGGCTATCGTTAAGAAATAATTTTAAGATATAAATAAAAAGTGTCGGCTGCGGGATCGTCTCGCAGCCGACTTTTTGTGCTTTTATCAGAGGATGAAAATGTTTTTCGTGGTTAGTCCTTATAGGTCACGGCTTTATCGAAAAGCTCTTCGACCTCTTTGCCGGGCTTCTTTGTTGCAAGCGTAACGATCACAGCGGCTAAAAGTCCTGCAATGAATCCCGGAATGATCTCATAAATGCCGGTGTTGTAAACACAGGTATTCGTCGGGCTGTCCGCCGAAAGGAACAGCAGCCAGCAGATATCTGCAACAGCGCCTACCGATATGCCTGCGATGGCTCCGGCAAAGCTGAAGCGCTTCCAGAACAGGCTGAGTATGATGGACGGACCGATCGCAGCGCCGAAAAGTCCCCATGCGTTGGAAACCAGTCCCATGATGGATGCGGAGCCCGGATTTGACGCAATAAGAAGAGCAACTACTGCGATAGCAAGAACTACAAGTCTGCCGACCCACTGCATTTCCTTGTCGCTTGCCTTGTTCTTTCTGAAAACAGGCTTGTAAAGGTCGCTGGAGAATGATGATGATGCGGAAAGCAGCTGGCTGTCGGCGGTACTCATTGATGCGGCAAGCACTGCGGAAAGCAGAACGCCCGAAATGATGCCGGGGAAGATCTTTCTTACCATGATGATGAATACGGTGGAGTTTTTGCTTGTAGTTTCGTCATAGCCCAGAAGCATAAGACCGATTATGCCGATGGCAACAGCAAAAACGAGAATGAGCAGTGTCCATGAAATGCCGATGACCGCAGATTTTTTCATGTCCTTCTGTGAACGCATGGACATGAATCGGATAATGATATGCGGCATTCCGAAGTAGCCGAGTCCCCAGCCAAGACCTGAAACAATTGATTTCCAGTCGGCAAAGGCGTTCCAGAAATCAGGATTTGAGGCTGTCAGGCTCGATGCCTGTGATATATCTACCATAGACATCGCGAAGATAGGCGCAATAAGCATTCCGCCGAGTATGAGCAGACCCTGGAAGAAGTCTGTCCAGCACACTGCCGAGAAGCCGCCGAGGAATGTATAGCCCACAATGATGATAGCTGCAAGATACATCGCTACTGATGCGTCCATGCCGGTAACGGTGTTGAAAAGAGTACCGCAAGCCTTGAAGCTGGAAGCGGAATAAACCGTGTAGGCAAGCAGGAATACAACGGCGCAGATGACCTGGAGAGCGTTGGACTTTGCAAGGAAACGGTTTTTCAGGTACTGCGGGATGGTAATGGAGTCGTTTGCCACAATAGAGAAACGGCGAAGTCTTGGTGCTTCAACTATCCAGCTGATAGCGTAGCCGAGAATAAGACCGATAGGTATCCAGATATTTCCAAGACCCGTTGCGTAAATTGATGTGGGAAGTCCCATTAGCACCCATGCGCTCATGTCCGAGGCGCCTGCCGAAAGAGCAGTTACCCAGGGGCCCATCTGTCTTCCGCCAAGGAAGTAGGTTTTTTCGCTGCCGTTCTTCTTGGTTCTGATGAAGAAGAATACACCTACGCCCAGCATGAATGCAAGATAAATGATAAAGACAATAATTTCAGACCAATCCAATATAATACCTCCCAAATTGGTGAATTTTGCATAAGCGAGTATAATTATAACATAATATATCGTTTTTGTAAATCTGTTGGCGGAAATCTGTGTAAAACAACAGTTTTTTTTTTTTTTTTTTTTTTTT
>CADBPE010000044.1 GCA_902796475.1 uncultured Ruminococcus sp. | reverse complement strand
CAAGCGCTCCGCAGGGGTGAATCAAAAAACAGTCCGGTGGACTGTTTTTTGAGAGGGGACGCCCTGCGCAAGAGGGCGTCCCCTTGTAACAAATTCCGAAAAAGCCGCCCTCACCGCCGCAAGGCGGTGAAAGAAAGCCATAGATGACATTGCCTTATAGGAACTATTACCAACCGGCAGCTTGCCGCCGGCGCAGAGCCTGCGACAAGCTGCCGCTCCCTAATTCGCGATGTTAGTTTACTCTTTCGGAAATAAACGCATCGCGGCTCTTACTATTTTCCAACCGCGAACAGTGCATTTTCGGTCAGTTTTTCTGATAACGCGAAATCGGGACCGGCAGCTTGCCGCCGCATTAAACAAATGATCTTTCGCACCACTTTCACTAACACCGCTAAAGCGCACAATAAAAGCGCATCTGAGGGAGAAAGTCCCGCAGATGCGCCTTTTTGCGCGGGTTTTATTATGACATCTCAAATGCGCCTGTGTACAGCTGATAATACTTTCCGTGAGCCGCTATAAGCTCGTCGTGACTGCCCCGCTCGATTATCCTGCCTTGTTCGAGTACCATTATTACATCTGAATTGCGGACGGTGGATAATCTGTGAGCGATAACAAATACCGTTCTGCCGTACATAAGACCGTCCATGCCCTTTTGTACAAGCGCTTCGGTTCGGGTGTCGATGCTTGACGTCGCTTCGTCAAGTATCATTACCGGCGGGTCGGCAACGGCTGCGCGGGCTATCGAGATGAGCTGGCACTGACCTTGTGAAAGCTGCCCGCCGTCACCCGTGATGACCGTATCGTAGCCCTCGGGCAGACGGGTGATGAAATCGTGAGCGTTGGCAAGCTTGGCGGCAACTATACATTCTTCGTCAGTAGCATCAAGCTTGCCGTAGCGTATGTTATCCATAACAGTGCCCGTAAACAAATGCACGTCCTGAAGAACTATGCCAAGAGAACGGCGCAGATCGGGCTTCTTTATCTTGTTGATGTTTATGTCGTCATACCTGACCTTTCCGTCAGCTATGTCGTAGAAACGGTTGATAAGATTGGTTATGGTGGTCTTGCCGGCGCCTGTGGAGCCGACAAAGGCTATTTTTTGTCCCTGCTTTGCCGAAAGAGTTATGTTGTGAAGCACGACCTTTTCAGGAACATAAGCAAAGTCTACGTCGTCCATTACCACACGTCCGCACAGCTTGGTGTAGGTGAGCGTGCCGTCTCCGTGAGGATGCTTCCATGCCCACATTTCGGTGCGCTCGTCGGTTTCGACTATGTTGTTGTTATTGTCGTATTTTGCGTTTACAAGTGTAACATAGCCGTTGTCCTGCTCGCTTTCCTCGTCCATAAGCTCAAATATGCGCTCGGCGCCCGCAAGAGCCATTATTACCGAGTTGATCTGGTTGGAGATCTCGCTTATGGGACGGGTGAAATTCTTTGAAAGCTGGAGGAATGATGCGATAACGCCGATAGAAACGGCGCTTACGCCGAAAATGGCAAGCATGCCGCCGACTATTGCAATAAGCACATACTGGATATTTCCAAGGTTGTTCATAACGGGCATAAGAATGTTTACATATGTGTTCGCCTTGGTGGCGGTGTCGCAGAGAGCCTCGTTTTTCTTGTCAAAGTCTTCCTTTGCCGCGCTCTCGTGACAGAAAACCTTGATGACCTTCTGACCGTTTATCATTTCTTCGATATAGCCGTTTACGTCGCCTATCTCCTTTTGCTGGGCTATGAAGTATTTGGCGCTGTTTCCGGCTATCTTCTTGGTAACGACCATCATCATGGCAACAAAAGCAAGCACGAAAAGAGTCATGTAGATGTTCAGGGATATCATGGCGGCAAGAACTGCAACTATTGTCATAAGTGATGAAAACATCTGAGGTATGCTCATGGTGAGCATCTGACGGAGAGTATCGGTGTCGTTGGTGTAGCGGCTCATGATATCGCCGTGAGTGTGGGTGTCAAAGTAGCGTATAGGGAGCGTCTGCATATGGGCAAACATTTCATCGCGTATACGCTTCTGTATGCCCTGCGATATGGTGACCATGAGCCTGTTGTAAAGCAGGGTAGCAAGCGCGCCCATAAAGAGTATGACAGTCATGATTATGATAAGCATGATAAGTCCGCTGAAATCCTTGTTGTCCGATATCATCAGCGGAGTGATGTAGTCGTCTATAAGTATCTGCAGGAAAAGCGAGCTGGCAACGCCGGCGCCTGCGCTTATGACGATGAAGATAAGCACAAAAATGAAACGGATCTTGTAAAGCTTGAAGTAGGTCAGCAGACGCTTTGCCGTCTTGACGGGATTTCCCTTTGGACGGGGCGGCATGCCGGCGGGCATGGTCTGAGCTGCTTTTTTCTTACTCATCATCGGCACTTCCTTTCTGCTGAGAATAGTAGACCTCCTGATAGATCTTGTTGGAACCAAGCAGTTCCTCGTGAGTGCCGACGGCGTTTATGCTGCCGCCATCCATTACGATTATCTTATCGGCATCCTGTACCGAGGAAATACGCTGAGCAATGATAAGCTTTGTGGTGTCGGGTATTTCTTCAAGGAAAGCCTTGCGTATCAGCGAGTCGGTTTTGGTATCGACTGCGCTGGTGGAGTCGTCAAGAATGAGTATTTTCGGCTTTTTAAGAAGTGCGCGGGCAATACAGAGCCTCTGGCGCTGACCGCCCGAAACATTGGTTCCGCCCTGTTCTATGTAGGTGTCGTACTTGTCCGGCATGAGCTGTATAAATTCGTCAGCGCAGGCAAGCCGGCAGGCTTTTATAAGCTCCTCGTCGGTGGCGTTTTCGTTGCCCCAGCGGAGGTTTTCCTTTATGGTGCCGGAAAAAAGCACATTCTTTTGCAGGACCATTGCCACGTTGTTGCGCAGAAGCTCCAGATCATAATTCCGCACATCAACGCCGCCTACAAGCACACGTCCCTCGGTAGCGTCGTAAAGCCTTGGGATAAGCTGTACCAGAGTGGACTTTGAAGAGCCTGTGCCGCCGATGATACCGATAGTCTGTCCGGACTTTATATTAAGATCGGCATTTTTCAGACAGAACTTTTCTGCATTTTTTGCGTATGAGAAGCTGACATTTTCAAAGACGATGCTGCCGTCCCTGATATCCCTCACCGGATCGTCAGGGCTGGTGATGTCGGGGATCTCGTTGAGCACCTCAGCCACACGGTCGCCGGAAGCCTTGGAAAGCGTAATGAGCACCATTGCGATGGATATGAACATAAGGCTCATAAGTATCTGCATTACATAGGTCATCATGCTGGCAAGCTCGCCGGTTGTCATGCCGCCGTAAACGATAAGTCTTGCCGAGAACCACGAAATGAGCAGTATGCAGGCATAAATACATATCTGCATGACAGGCATATTGAATGTTACTATTTTTTCGGCCTTGGTGAAGTCGTTATATATTTCGCCGGAGATCTTGCGGAACTTTTCGGTCTCGTGATCCTCACGGACGAAGGATTTTACCACTCTTATGCCGTGAAGATTTTCCTGTACCACGTTATTGAGCTTATCGTATTTTTTGAATACACGGGTGAAGATCGGGTGAGCACATTTTATTATGATACCCAGAGCCAATGCGATTATCGGTATCGCAATAACGAATATCCATGACAGCTGCGCATTTACCCTGAAAGACATGACCATAGCAAAGATCATCATAAACGGCGCGCGGAATGCCATGCGCAGTATCATCTGATATGAGTTCTGTATATTTGTGACGTCTGTTGTCATTCGGGTAACGAGGCTTGCCGCCGAGAACTTATCGATATTTGCAAAGGAGAAGTTCTGTATGCGGTAGAACATATCGTGACGCAGGTTTTTGGCGAGTCCTGCGGAAGCCACAGCGGCAAAGCGTCCTGCAAGTGCGCTGCATATAAGCGAAGCCATTGCGACGATAGCCAGCGTCAGACCCATTTTCCAGATATAGTCCATATCCTGTTTATCCACGCCCTTGTCGATAAGGGCAGCCATCATATAAGGGATAAGCACCTCAAGTATTACCTCAAGCACTATGAATATCGGTGTGATGATCGAGGCAAGCTTATACTCCCTTATACTTTTTGCGAGTGTTCGTATCATTCCTTTACCTCCTCAGTCGGAATTGCGGTCATTCAACGTTGTTTTGTATCCTGTTGAGTACCCTGAAAAACGTTTCCAGGTCTTCATCGGGGATATTCCTGCGAAGGATCAGCTCCTTTTCGTTGAGCTGCTCCATAAGAAGGTTATATATATCCATTGCCTGTTTTGTAAGTGCCAGGCGTTTTAGTCTGGCATCGTATTCCACCGGCTCACGGCGGATATATCCCTTCTTTTCCATCAGCTTGAGAATATTGGAAACTGTTGAGCGTCTGAGCGAGAATATCCTTTCGATATCCTTCTGAAAGATATCCTGTTCCTGATGCTCAGCTAAAAAGGCAATGATCCAGCTGTTTTTGCCGGTAGCCTCTTCAAGCGTTTTATTTATGCTTGTATTCAAGAAGTTGCGCTTGAGAAGGTTATTTGTCCTGCCTATTTCCATTCCTATATACTTTTGTATAGTCATAGTGTTCCGCCTCCTTTCTTTAAAAGTTAGCAAGCTGATTGTTAGTACACTAACTATTATACTACCTTATTATATTTTTGTCCATAGTATTATCGGATTTTCACATGAAAATCGATTCTGTCACTAACATCGACTGCACCCTGATATGCTCTGTTGTTTTAGACATATTCAGCTAAAAATCACCCCCTCTTTCCTTGTGAAAAAGGGGGGTGATCTTTAAGATCTTACGGGAGATGATATCATAAGTGTATTGCAATTCAGCGGTTTTAGGAAAGGGGTTCGGGGGAGAACCCTTTTTCCGCCGGAAAAGAGTTTCCTCCGAAAACCTGCGGTGCAAAATTTATCAGGTCACTGTGATCGTGAATGACTTGCTCTTTACGGTACCTGCGCTGTCCTTTGCCTTTACCACTATAACATAGCTTGTGTTTGCGGTGGGATTGACCTCTACTGTTTTGTTCGTGCTGTATGTCTGTGCGGTTACATAATTGCTTCCGCTGGACTTCTTGAAAAGAACACTGTACTTGTAGGGCTTTGTGCCGTTGACTGCATTGCAGTTTACGGTTATGCTGTCGCCGAGAGAAATCGTTCTGATCGGAACAGATGACAGGTTCGTAAAGCCTGAAACCGCATTGACCTTGATGTTAAAGGACTTTTTGTAAATATTTCCTTTTGAGTCCTTTACCTTTGTGAGAATGTTATATGTCGCCGCAGCCTGCGGGGTAAAGTAGTATGTCTTGTTGTAGCTGTATGACTGGGCTGTGGTGTAGCTCGATGCGCTTGACTTCTTGTAGTAAACGGCGTATTTGTAAGGCTTGGTAACTCCCGAAGCGGAAAGCTTGATAACGACGTCCTGTCCGAGGGTAACTGAGGTAGCCGATACCGTAGAGGTGTTTCCTGCGGCGCTCTTTACCGTTACATTAAAGGTCTTTTTGGCAATTGAGCCCTTGCTGTCCTTGACCTTGACAAGAATATTGTAGGTAGCAGCAGAAGCAGGCGTAACGGTGATAGTCTTATTCGTGCTGTAATCCCTTACAAGAGAATAGCTGGAGGATGAATCCTTTTTGTAGTATGCTGCGTACTGATAGCCGCCTGAACCGCCGCTGGCAGCGCCTGTTATGGTAACGCTGCTGCCCTTGGTTATGCTTGTGGCGCTTATAGTTGATTTGTTTGTCAAAGCGTTCGCTGTGGCAGTTACAGTGAAGTTCTTGGAAACTACCGCGCCGCCGGAATCCTTGATCTTTACACGGATGTCATACTTTGTGGCTGATGCAAGAGTTACCTTTACGGTCTTGTTGGTGCCGTAAGACTGGACCGTTGAATAGCTGCCGGAAGCGGATTTCTTATAAAGAACGCCGTACTGGTACGGGGCTGCGCCGCCTGTTGCCGAACAGCTCACTGTAACGCTGCTGCCTGCCGGAACCGTTGATGCGCTTATGGACGAGGTATTTGTGAAATCCGATTGTCCTGCCACAACAAACTGAAGGAGCTTTTCTTTGACAGTGCCGGATGCGTCCTTTACAGAAACCGAGATCTTGTAGGAGCCCGATGCGGTAGGAGTGACAGTTGCTGTTGTGTTTGTGCTGTATGCCTGTACAGTCGTGTATGACGAGGCTGTGTCTACCTTATACTTTATCTGGTACTGATAAGGCGCAGTGCCTTTTGATGCAGAGCATTTTACGGTCACGGAATCTCCGAGAGAAATTGAAGATGATGAGATCGTCGAGGTGTTTGTCACTTCTTCAACGGGGACCGATTTGTTCTTGTAGGTGTAGGTAACCGTGATGTCTGTATTGGTAAAGAGTCCTGATGCGTTTGTGGGTGTGGTGACAAGCTCATAGCCGTCAAAGGTCTTTGACTTGGTAGTATAAGAGGTCGTGCCGTCTGCCATACCCTTGAGAGTTTCTTTATCGAGCAGAGTGCCGTCGGTGGATTCGTACCTGACGATGACCTTGCCCGTCGGATAGACCTTGCCGCCCTTTACCCAGCATTCGCCGCTTACGGAGTAGCCGGTAGAACCCACTCCTGCGGGATCCTGAGAGCCGCCTGAGCCTGAGTTTGCGATGAAGAGCGCCTGAGCGTCCGTGTTGACAGAGCCGACATACCAGCCGCTGCCCTCTGGCTGCATCACTGTGCCGGGCCATGCTCCGCTGAGCTGAACTGCGCTGGTGCCGCTGCCCGTGTAGGCGTACATATAAACGTTTGACCAGCCTGAAGCGTTATAATAATGGATCTTCAGGTTTTCGGCCTCGGCTTCATGGTACTTGAATATTACCGTCACGCCGCCTGCGGGCATGACGCCGCTGGCGTTCTTGGGAATACTCGGATCACATTCGTAGCCACTTATAGTCTTGGGCGATACGCTGTATGTGCTGCCGATCTCCTTTGAAGTCACTGTATCATCAGAGATGCTCTTGCCTGATTCGGCGTCCTGATATTTGACTGTGAGAGGCGCAAATTTTGAGAGGTCTATTGTGTAGTAATAGGTAACTGTGGTGCCTGTCTTTGTAAAGGTGCCGCTTGTCTCGCCGGAAACGGAGCTTACGGTGTAGCCTGAGCCTGTAAGCTCTGCAAGGGGCGATGTGGTGTAGGAAGCGCCTTCCTTGCCGTTGAGAGTCTCTGTCTTGTAGGTAGTGCCGCTGTCCTTGAGAACATGGTTGACAGTGACCTTGCAGCCGCTGGAGATGACCGTTCTGTCAAAGCTGGTCTTGTCTACAAGAACCATAGTTGAACGTGCGGGAACTGTAACGGTGCTTCCTGTGGTTCCGAGCGACTTTACGCCTGCTGTGGAGCCGTCTGCGATAATTACCCACTGTGAGGGGAGGGTCTTTGTATCGTAGGTCATAAGGGTAACTGTCTGAGCGGATGAGCTGGCGTTGTGGATAACGCCTACATAATCCCATTCTGTGCCCGGATTTACCGTGTTGTACATTGTGAATGCTACAACATTTGACGGGAAGCCTGAATTTGCCCATGAGAAGTAGATAGTGTTGTTGCTTTTGTTGGTAGGATCACGGAAGGGCGAATATGCCTTTCTGATCTGGATAAGACCCTTGTAGTAGTTCATCAGGTCGGAATATGTTTTTGTGTTTGACCAAACTATCTGGTTTGTTGATGAGGGTGATTTGTAGGAGTTTTCATCGCCGTACTTTGTTCTTGCGAATTCCTCGCCTGCCTGGAAGAAGGATATGCCCTGTGCGGTGAGGATTATGCCGCCTGCAAGCTTGTTCATTGCCACAAGGTCGTCATAGCGGTTGCCGTAGCCCGAACCGCCCTTGCAGGATTTCACGAGCTTATCGTAAAGCGTGTAGTTATCGTGAGCGGAGGTGTATGTAACGGTCTGTGAGGGCTGCTTTGACCATTGACTGTCACCTGCCATAGTTGTCGTGTTTGCCTGAATGCTTATTTTAAGTCTGTCCTCGAACCAGGGAGCACCCTGTATAAAACCGGGATCGCTTGCATTGAAGCAGCTTCCCTTGATAGCGTCACGGCTCTTGTCGTTGAAGGCGCCGATATCAGTGTTGAGCAGCTTGATGTTGCCCTGTACTGCGGTCGCTTTCGGACAAGTTGTGGCTTCTGCCGTCCAGGGCTCGCCGTACATGAGTATCTGCGGGTCGATCTTGTCAAGCTCGGCGCGGATATCGTTCATGGTGTCGCAGTCATGTATGCCCATGAGGTCGAAACGGAAGCCGTCAAGATGATATTCGTTTGCCCAGTATGTAAGGGAATCTATCATGTATTTGTGGTACATGGCTCTGTCGCTGGCGGTCTCATTGCCGCAGCCTGATGCGTTGGATTTTGTGCCCTTTGCATTCTGACGGTAGTAATATTCAGGTACGGTATAGTCGAACCATTCTGTTGCTGTCTGGTTGTACACAACGTCCATGATAACGCCTATGCCCTTGTTATGAAGAGCCTGCACCATTTGCTTGAATTCCTTTACTCTCACCTCGCCGTGATACGGGTCTGTGGAGTAGGAGCCTTCGGGAGTGTTATAGTTCTGCGGGTCATAGCCCCAGTTGAACTGATCGGTGCTGAGCTTGGTCTCGTCAACGCTGCAATAGTCGTAAACCGGCAGCAGATGAACATGGGTAACGCCAAGATCTGCAAGGTAATCTATGCCTGTGGGGTGTATGCCGTCATTATTGACGGTTGTGCCTGTTTCGGTAAAGGCAAGGTATTTGCCCTTGTTCTTCATGCCGGAATCCGCCGAGATCGAGAAGTCACGGACGTGTATTTCCCATATAACTGCGTCCGTCTGGTTGGGACAATCTACACGGTGGTCGTTTTCCCAGCCGGGCGGGTCTGTGCTGTCAAGGTCGATGACCATAGCTCTGTTGCCGTTTACGCCGGTCGTACGGGCGTAGAGGTCAACCGTCTCGTTGGTCTTGCTGCCGTATGTGACAAGATAGGTGTAATAGGTGCCGTTAAGGTCGCCGGAAATGGTGATGGACCACACGCCCTGAGCGCCCTTTGTCATGGCTTTTGTTTCAATAACGGCTGCGCCGTCTTCGTCATCGCTGCCGGTCGTATAGCGCTTTATCTGCACGTTATCGGCTGTTGGCGCCCATACCTTGAATGTTGTGGCGGACTTTGTGTAGGTTGCGCCGAGATCATTTCCGCTGTATGCGTAGCTGTCCAGTGCAGACATCTCGGAATAGGTGACTGCGCTTGTCTGCAGCGGAGTGACCATCGAGAACACCGACAATGACAGCAATGCCGACATCAACAGCGAAACGGTTCTTTTAAGACCCTTACTGTGTCTTATCATGTGTTAATACCCTCTTTCTTTATTTTGTATTTTATGATCTGTACAGCCCGGCGCCCTCCCGCCAAGCCTACTATCCCAATATTAGTTTAATATAGAGTTTGTATGTAATAATTCTTTTTAGGAATTATGAAAAATAATTAACATATTTTTTCCATACCGTTGATAGTTTGCTGAAATATATGCGGTGAAAGCTGAAAAAAGTTTCCGCTTGTTTATCTATGGATCCGAGATAGGGAACATAGGCGCTGTTAATTAAGCGCATTGAACAAATGATCTTTCGCAGCACTTTATTACACCGCTAAAGCGGTATTGTCCTCAAAACGCCCTGCGGGCGTTACCATCACCCCCCCCCGCCCCCTCTTCCTGAAGGAAGAGGGGGATTTACTTCTTAGAGGGCTGGCGCCCTCTTACACCCAATATGACCTGTTGTTTCAGACATATTTCAGTCAAGGCGGCTGCGGCGCTCCTAAAGCGCAAAAAAAGAACCGGCGAGCTGTCAGTCTCATCGGTTCTTTGCATTTGAATGACTTTCAGACGCTGCGGGTCAGCTGTAAATGCGGATCCTTCAACGATGTAACATTGCCGCTGCTGTCGGTGCATATCTGAATGTCGCCGCAAGTAAATTTATAGCTGCCGTCATCGCATTTTTCAGCCGGCTCCGGCTCCGAAGCCGCAAGGGTATCGTATACCCTGAATACCTCTCCTGCCAGTGAATCGCTGTTCATAACGCCGCCCCGACACATAAGAGAGCCAAGCGAGCATGAACAGCCGTCATTGCTGCGTGTAAATGTCAGCCCCGTGATATCCTCAGGAGAAAGCAGGGTCACCGAAGCAGTATCCTTGTCTATATACCGGATGTGACATTTATAATCCATGCCACGATAGCTCACGACCGCATCATCATCAGCGGCAGCCTGTACCGCAGGAAAGCTCACATCTCCGGCACAGCCCGGCAGCATGATCAAAATAAAACACGCACAGATCACAGCAAGGGTACGAAAAAGCTTTTTCAGAAAATCACCTTTTCTCAGAATAACGTTTTCAGCTCAGATATCATATCAGTGGGCAGCATCGCCCTTGCGGAAAATTTCTCTGCGCATCTGTCGCCCGCAAGACCGTGATAATAAACGGCGCTTACCGCAGCGCTTTCGGTGTCCATACCCTGAGCAAGCAGTGAGGCGATCATGCCCGCAAGCACATCTCCGCTGCCGCCCTTGCCCATGCCGTTGTTTCCGGTCAGGTTCACATATACTCTGCCGTTCGGTGTGGCAACAAGAGTATTTGCGCCCTTGAGTACAAGAGTAACGCCGTGATCCAGCGCAAAGCGCCGGGCAATATGATATCTGTCCGACTGCACCTTGCCGACATCTGTACCCAGCAGTCTTGCCATTTCTCCGGGGTGCGGAGTAAGCACGATAGGCGCAGCTGACCTTTTCAATACATTTATATTCTTGCACAGAGCATTTATTCCATCAGCATCGATCACCAAAGGCTTTACAGCGCCGTCCACCAAAAGAGCCACAAGACTGCTTATGCTCGTGCTCTGCCCCAGACCGCAGCCTATAAGAGCAGCGCTGCATCCCTTTGTCATCAGATCGATCAGCTTGCCGTATTCGTCAATATGTATCATTCCGTCCTTAGACTGAGCAAGCGGCTTGTAAACAGGCTCAGGAAGTCTTGCCGCCATTATCGGATATATGGATTCCGGCACCGCCATTTTAAGCATTCCCACACCCATGCGCAGAGCCGCCTCAGCCGACATCATCGCAGCGCCTGCCATTCCATAGCTGCCGCAGACAGAAAGAAGAGTGCCGTTATCTCCTTTATGCGCAGACGCCTTTTTTTGCGGAAACGGACGGTTTGCCACGAACTCATCGGTAGAAAGCATGATATACGGCGAATTTTTAACGATAGATTCCGGTATTCCAACGGACTCCACCTTTATAATTCCGCACTTATCCGCAGAAGGATAAAGAACGTGCAGAGGTTTAAGCGCTGTAAATGTTACCGTATAATGAGCCGCAAAGCACAGACCGCCTATCCTGCCCGTGTCACATTCAATTCCGCTTGGAAGGTCAACGGCAATGCGCACAGCCCTTTTATTATCGTTGCAGAAGCCGAAAAGATCGGCTATTTCCGCCGACAAAGCGCCCCGGAAGCCAATGCCGTACACTGCATCGATTATCATATCCGCATCTCTGACAATGCCGATGCACTCGTAATAATGCGCAGAATAATAGAGAATATCGACCGTATCGGGCAGCAGCTCCATATTCATCCTTGCAAGCTCGGTTTTAGGCTCGCTGCCTGTAATTATCACCTTAACGCTGCACACAAGCGAAAGCAGCCTTGCAATGACGAAGCCGTCGCCGCCGTTATTTCCCGAACCGCAAAGTATGCAAACATTACGCAGCTTTTTTTCCGCTATAAGCTTTGCCGCAAGATCTGCGACCTTAGTACCGGCATTTTCCATAAGACTGTCCATTCCGATACCGTGATCAACTGCGATCATCTCAATATTTTTCATAACGTCGCTTTCGGTAACGACCATAGAAAACACCTCTTTGAGCGAATAATAACAAAACTTATATGATCTGTTTTCTTTATATCACTTTGCGTTTTTGCGGTTCTTTCCGCCTTTTTTGCTTCCCGATCCGTTTTTGCCGCCGTTATTTGCGGGCTTTTTGCTGTCCTGTCCGCCGCTTTTCTTACCGGAATTTGCACCGCCCCCGGAGTTCTTCACGGATCCTGTTTTCTTCACCGACTCAGCTTTATTTGCAGGCTCAGTTTTCTTCACGGGTTCCGTTTTCTTCGCAGGCTCCGCTTTTTCCGACCCTGCTTTTGTATCCTGCTTTTCGCTCTCGTTCTCCTCAGACTTGGTATCGTCCGCAGACCTTTCCTTTTCAACGGCATTTTCCATGCGTATTCTGCCCAGATCAGCCGACGTCTTGCCCTTCGAGTTGCTCAGTTCCACCGCTTTGCGTATCAGCTCGTCCTCTTTCTGCATCTGCATGAACTTCTTCTTCAGCTCGACCGAAAGATAAGGTCTGATAAGGCTCATCGTTTTCTCGTTAGGCGTCATAAGAAGGACCGCCGGCTTTTTCCTTACCTTATCATGGATAATAAAATAATATGTATCCAGATTATATTCATTTTCGGCAGCTCTTAACAGATTCGGATATTTCTTCGGATCTATCGTTCTTTTTCCCGTGGCGGAGTCGATGTAATGTCCGATATCATCAATAGCCTTTACATCAAAGTAGGTGATCGTGCGGCGCTTTGAGTTGCCCTTGATCTTAGCGATCCTCAGCTCGCCAAGGACGAACGTGTATTCATACTCAACGTGTGAATTCTTTATAAGATAATACACAAGATATCCCGCAAAGCCTGCCATTGAAAGCACCAGCAGGAAGAGCCAGTCCGCCACCGTGACCATAAGATATATCATAACAAAAATAGCCGCTGCTATAAGCACCAGACCAAGTATCAGTCTTGAAAAGCTTGCAGGCGACATTTTGCGTTTGACCACCTGTTCATAGTATGTGTCGATATTGTCAAGAGCTATGTATTTTTCCATAAATTTTGCACCTCGTATTTGTAATATTATTTATCATAACACAAACATAGACAATAATCAATTGTTTTTTTGTGAAAAATACAGCAAACACCAAACAGTTCATATTCAGCCGGACAAAAAATGCCGGGCAGACTATGCGCCGCAAAACGGGAATATAATAACTTTTGATAAATATACGCAAAAGAAAATTCGCGTCCGACAGAAGTCGAACGCGAAATCAGCTGCGGCAAATCGCCGCTCTGGACCAACAGGGACTCGAACCCCGGACCAACCGGTTATGAGCCGGTTGCTCTAACCAACTGAGCTATTGGTCCTTAAGACCATATTATTATATCATGGCACAGCGAAATTGTCAACACCAAATTTTGCATTTGCCGAAATTTTTAACGATTTTTTGTATAACAGAGCCGTAACCTGCAGCATTATCATACGCTCCGGCTGGATTTTATTGTCCCATTACCTCGCCATAAGCAAGAACGGCATTCCTGACACACAGATCACACGGACAAAGCGCCTTTCCTCCCGGAAAACCCTTGAGAGTCTTACAGATCACTGAGCCGCACTTTTCGCGAAAGGTTTCAGATATCTGCCTTGAAAAACGCACAGTTCCTCTGCCCTTCGTAACCAGACCTGAAATCATAACAGCCCCCACGAGAGCGCCGCAGGTACCCTCCATATTCCCGATGCCAAGCGCAAAGCCCGCCGCAAGCTGGAGAAGCTGGTTTTCGCTAAGCTCGGTAAGATCCGCAAGAGCCGAAACTACCGACTGGCAGCAATTATATCCGCCCTGTCTGAGTTCAACAGCCTTCTGAGCACGTTCTTCAAAACTCATATCATTACCTCCCAAAGTTTCTTTAATAAATATCTTAACAAATATTATTGTCAAAATCAAGCCCGCAGACAAAATTATCACGGAAATCAATTTTGCGCTGCAGGTTTTTCTGGGGGAAACTTCCTGAAAAACTTGTATTTGTGATCAAAATGTTAAAATTCACCTGAATCCGTGAAACTAACAAAGGAATAAACACAAAAGTTTCGCTCAAGCCTTTTTAAAGGCTTGCAGGTTCCAAGGGCAGCGCCCTTGGTCGCTGCCCGCAGGCAGCGAAATCCCTATGCTACAAGCGCTCCGCAAGGGGTGAATCAAAAAACAGTCCGGTGGACT
>CADBPE010000043.1 GCA_902796475.1 uncultured Ruminococcus sp. | reverse complement strand
CAAGCGCTCCGCAGGGGTGAATCAAAAAACAGTCCGGTGGACTGTTTTTTGAGAGGGGACGCCCTGCGCAAGAGGGCGTCCCCTTGTTGGAGATCATGACCCCCCCTCACCGCCGCGAGGCGGTGAAATAAAAAACAAGCTTATAAGAGCTGACCGTTAAATCAGTATTATCCTCAAAACGCCCTGCGGGCGTTCCATCACCCCTGCCCCTCTTCCAAAGGAAGAGGGGCATTCTTCTAAGAGGGCTGGCGCCCTCTTACACCCTGATATGTTCTGTTGTCTTAGAAATATTCAAGAGGGCGGCGACGCACTACATCAGCGGTTTCTTCCTGTCAAAAATGTCTACCGATACCCGGAAATCCTTTCTCGCCGCTTCGTCTGCAAAACAGAATAACGGTATAGCCTGCGATTCCGGACGTATTAAATAACAGCTTATATCTCCATCCGCAGTGGTTGCTACACGCTTTAATACCAGATTGTTCTCACAAAGCACCTCCATGCAGCGCTCAGTTTCCTCCGTTTCCAGATCAACGCTTTTGGCTATCAGCGATGACGATACCGGCATGAGAGGCATGGTGCATAAATAGTATATTATCTTCAGCAGCTTCTCGTCCGCAAATACCGCAAACACCTTCCGCAGACTCTCAATGTCAACGAGCCTGTCTTTCAGACCGTTTTTTGGCTCGACCGTCAGAAAAAAGTCAAAAAAATCCGGTGACAGCCTACTACACGACATTCCGCTGCTGCGTATCACACGCCCGAAATGATCCTTTGAACTGCTGAATGCGTCGCCGGCATCACCAATAGACGTTTTGAGAAAATCATCGATCGCTGTCGGATCACCCATCAGACCTATCTGTATGGCCCAGCACAGACTGAACGCATAACGGAAGGCTTCCTCCTGCGGCATACGGCTCAATCTTCGAGCAAGCGTCAGACTAAGGCTTTGCTCCTCCTGACCGAAAAGCGCATCTATGCTCACTCCAAGGATCTGCGCAAGCGCGGGCAAAAGCTCCGCATCAGGTGTTCCGCCCCTCTCCCAGCGTGAAACAGCCTGTGTAGTGACCCCGATAAGCTCTCCAAGCTGCTCCTGAGTTATGCCTTTTTCTATACGGTATCTTTTGATCTGATCGCCAATAACGCTCATATTATCAGCCTCCGCAGTAAATTTTAATACACACGCAAAAAGGCGCGCTTCCCGACCGAACGGAAAGTGCGCCTTGATATCAGTTTACTATAACCGATCAGTTTTCGGCTATTACCTCACGGTACATATTTATGTATTCAGTGGCGGAACGTGTCCAGCTGTTGTCGCAGCGCATCGCTCGCTTGACAAGTATCTCCCAGCCCTCATGCTGCCAGTAGCCGGCTATTGCCCGGCGAATGCAGGCAAGCATATCCATAGCGTCATAGTTGCGGAAGGTAAAGCCGTTGCCGTCGCCTGTTCCGCTGTCCTGAATGGAATCACGCAGACCGCCGACCTCTCTTACTATCGGTATCGTACCGTAGCGCAGAGCGATCATCTGTGAAAGTCCGCAAGGCTCCGCCTTTGAGGGCATCAGGAACATATCCGCACCCGCATATATCTTTCTCGAAAGTTCGGGAATAAAACCGTGACAAGCGCAAAGTCTGCCCGGATACCTGTCCTGCATGGAACGGAAGAAGCTCTCATATTCCCAGTCGCCTGAGCCAAGGAGAACGAACTGTACATATTCCTCACGCATAAGCTGATCCAGAGCAAACTTGACCAGATCAAGACCCTTATGCGCTACCAGTCTTGTGACCATAGCGATGATCGGCACCTCGGAATTTTGCTCCAGACCAAGACGCTCCTGGAGTCTCTGCTTGTTCACAGCCTTGCCCGAAAGGTCATCAGGAGTATAATGCTCATAAAGCTGTATATCCGTCGCAGGATTGTAGGAGGTGTTGTCGATGCCGTTGAGGATACCTCTTATCTTCCATGCCCTTGCATTAAGAATAGGATCAAGTCCGTGAGAGAACCAAGGATCCCTTATCTCCCATGAATAGCTGGGGCTGACAGTCGTAACACGGTTGGCTGTTTCGATCGCACCCTTCATGTAATTGATGCAGCCGTCCCAATCCAGCACAGACCTGCCCTGAGGCGGTATGCCGACCACTTCTTCATACAGCTCAGGACCGTACTGTCCCTGATACTGAATGTTGTGTATGGTAAATATCGTTTTTATACCCGAATACCACTCGTTATGGCAGTAGAACAGATTGTAATAAACCGGCACAAGAGCTGTCTGCCAGTCGTTGCAGTGGATAATATCAGGCTTGAAGTCGATATAGGGCAGCATCTCCAGAGCAGCCCTTGAGAAAAACGCAAATCTTTCCGCATCATCGTAATGACCGTAAAGACCCTGACGCTTAAAATAATACTCGTTGTCGAGGAAATAATAGATCACGCCGTTGTATCTTGTCTCAAAAATACCGCAGTATTGTCTTCTCCATGACACGGGTACAGAGAAGCTGGTCACAAATCTCAGATTCTCCTTCAGCGGCTGAGGGATATCCTCATAGTATGGCATTACTATACGGCAGCCGATAAGCCGCTGACGCAGCGCGTGAGGCAATGCGCCGGAAACATCGGCAAGTCCGCCCGAAGCCGCAAAGGGCTGAGCCTCACTGGTCACAAACAAAACCTTCATCTACATTCCTCCCTGCGCTGCGGCTGAAAGCCGCTGCCAATTATTCTTTATTCATATACATTCCGTCAAAATATCCGGGGCTGCTGCCCCGGCGCATTACAGGGATATTACCCTGAATGTCATCAATACAACTGCGCAAAGCATAGACCCTGCGCAACTGTATCTCGATCAAAACTATTAACTGCTCCCGGATGACCGGAACTGTTGATATATCAGACAACGCTCAGCTTGCCGATATATACGGGATAAGAGGGCTGACCTACAAGTGTCTTGCCGTCTCTTACGATAACATCCTTATCTACCACTACATAGCCCATGTTGCAGTTGTCGCCTACACGGGTATCCTGCATGATAACGCAATTGGAGACCTTTGTGCCCTTGCCGATGTGAACGCCCTTGAAGAGCACGCAGTTGTCAACCTCACCCTCGATGGTGCAGCCGCTGCCGATAAGAGAATTGGAGACCTTTGAACCCAGACCGTACTTGGTGGGCATATCGTCACGGATCTTTGTATAGATGGGACGTGCGCCGTTGAAGAGGTCATCACGGACATCCTTGTTCTTGAGGCTCATGTTGGCGGTGAAATACTCAGCCATAGTTGTGATAACAGGAGCAAAGCCCTTGAACTCATAGCCGTAAACATTCAGGTTCTTGTACTCAGCCTGGATTATATCACGCTTGAAGCTCATGGTGTTCTTGCCGATGCACTTCTTTACAAGCTCCATAAGAAGCTCTCTCTTAATGAGCATCATGTTCATGTAGAAGCTGCAGCTGCCTGTGATGGCGGGAGCTACGAGAACATCGTTTACTCTGCCCTTTGCGTCAAAGGAAAGGACGGTAGGCTCCTGGATCTTTGCGGGAAGGACGTCTCTCTTGTATACAAGTGTGATGTCTGCGTTGTTCTCAAGATGAGCCTCGAATACCTTCTGGTAGTCGATGTTGCAGATAACATCACAGTCGGAGATCATTACATATTCCTCACTGGAATTCTTGAGGAAGGGCATGATAGCATTGAAGGTCTTTACGCGGTTTGAATAATCCGAGGGATCCATGAACGGAGGAAGGATAAACAGACCGTTGCGCTGTCTGGAAAGATCCCATGCCTTGCCTGCGCCAAGGTGGTCAATAAGTGACTGGTAGTTGTTCTTTGCGATAACGCCTACCTTGTTGATACCTGAATTGACCATGTTTGAAAGCGGGAAGTCGATAAGACGATATCTTCCGCCAAAGGGCACTGCGCCCATAGTACGAAGCTCTGTAAGCTGGCTGATAAGGTTCTCGTGCAGATTAGAGAAGATTATTCCCATTACATTATTTCCACGCATTATCATTCAACCCCCTCTATATCTTTTGCGACCATTTCCTTCGGTGCGACCTTAGCGCCTGCGCCGATCTTCAGGTTGTCACCGATAACGGCGATGCCCCATTTGTCTTTATCTTCAATGTCCTCGGGACGAGCGCCGATAACAGCGTTCTTGCCTATGACCGTATTCTCGGATACGATAGCATACTGAACTACTGCGCCCTCTTCGATAACGCTGCCAGGCATGATGATGGAATCCTGAACAACTGCGCCGGGCTTTACAACAACGTTGGAGAAGAGTACGGAGAACTCTATGGAGCCGGCAACGTCACAGCCGTCTGCGATCATGGAGTTCTGTACGGATGTTCCCTCTGCAATGTACTGCGGAGGAACAACGGGATTTCTTGAATATATCTTCCAGCTGTCATCATTAAGATCAAGCGGAACATTCGGATCAAGAAGGTCCATATTAGCTTCCCAGAGGCTGTCGATAGTTCCGACATCCTTCCAGTAGCCCTGGAACTGGTAAGCGAACATTCTCTGACCGTCATTGAGCATCTTGGGAAGTACGTCCTTACCAAAGTCATGCTCTGTATCCTCTGCCTCTTCATCCTCGATGAGGTACTTTCTGAGCTTGTCCCAGCTGAATACATAGATACCCATTGAAGCGTTTGTGCTCTTCGGGTGCTTGGGCTTCTCCTCGAACTCATAGATAGAGCCGTCGGGATTGGTGTTGAGGATACCGAAACGTGAAGCCTCCTCAAGCGGAACATCGATAACTGCGATAGTACAGTCTGCGTTGTTCTCCTTATGGAAAGCGATCATCTTTGAATAATCCATCTTGTAGATATGGTCGCCCGAAAGGATAACTACATAATCGGGGCTGTATCTGTCGATGTAGTTGATGTTCTGATAGATAGCGTTTGCTGTGCCCTTGTACCAGTCTGTGCCCTTGATCTGCTGATAGGGAGAGAGGATACGCACACCGCTGTTCATGCTGTCGAGATCCCAGGGCTGACCGCTGCCGATATACTCGTTGAGCACCAGGGGCTGATACTGTGTGAGCACACCTACTGCCTCAATACCTGAATTTACACAGTTTGAAAGCGGAAAGTCAATTATACGATATTTGCCGCCGAAAGGTACGGCAGGCTTAGCAAGCTTCTGGGTGAGAACGCCCAGTCTGCTTCCCTGACCACCTGCAAGCAGCATGGCAACTACTTCTTGCTTAGGATACATGGTTATTTTCCTCCTTTTATGTTATATAAATGTTTTATTTATTTTATCAGCATTATTCAAAAGGCGCTTCTGTTTTCTTTGCTGATTTTCTTGTTCTCTTGGGCTTTGCTTCTGCTTCAGTTTCGGCAGCTTCAGCCTTTTCAGCCTTTTTCCTCGGCGTCTTTACAGCAACTTCAAGCTTGCGGGGCTTTCTCTTCGGCTTCTTGCGGATGCACTTGAAGTACATTACGGAAAGCGGGGGCAGTGTAAGCGACATTGACTGCTCGTGTCCATGCATCGGGATATCATCGGTAACGATAGCCGTACCGTTTGAAATGCCGCAGCCGCCGAACTCTGACCACTCTGTATTCAGGACTTCCTTATAGGTGCCTGCAAATGGTACGCCTATACGGTAATTCTCTCTGAGAACAGGCTGGAAATTGCAGACAATGATTATCTCGTTGCCGCTCTTGTCTATTCTGCGGAAGCTTATGCAGCTCTGTGTATAGTCGTCGTTGGAGATCCACTGGAAACCTTCCCAGGTGAAGTCGACCTCCCACATCGGGCTGTTCTCTATATAGAAATGGTTAAGTGTGCTTACAAAGCGCTTCATATTCTGGTGAGCCGGATATTCAAGCAGCATCCAGTCAAGCTCACAGTAGTAATCCCACTCCTTGAACTGACCGAACTCCGTACCCATGAAGGTAAGCTTCTTGCCCGGATGAGCCATCATATAAGCAAGGAATGTCCTTTCGCCGGCGAACTTCATCTCGTAATTGCCGGGCATCTTGTTGATGAGCGACGCCTTGCCGTAAACGACTTCATCATGCGAGATAGGCAGGATGAAGTTCTCGGAGAATGCGTAGAAGAACGAGAATGTGAGGTTGTCGTGATTGAACGGACGATAGAGCGGGTCGAGTGACGAATAATGAAGCATATCGTTCATCCAGCCCATGTTCCACTTATAGTTGAAGCCCAGACCGCCCATATATGTAGGACGTGATACCATTGACCATGAGGTAGACTCCTCAGCGATCATGAGTACATCGGGGAAGTAGCGGAAAGCAGCCTCGTTGAGTCTCTGCAGGAAAGCGACAGCCTCAAGGTTGTCCTTGCCGCCGAACTTATTGGGCACCCATTCTCCGTCACGTCTGCTGTAATCAAGATAAAGCATTGAAGCAACGGCGTCCACACGGATACCGTCAACATGATAATAGTCAAGCCAGAAGATGGCGCTGGATATCAGGAAGCTTACGACCTCGTTTCTGCCGTAGTCAAACACCAGTGTGCCCCAGTCCTTGTGCTCGCCCTTTCTCCAGTCGGCATACTCATAGCAGGGTGTGCCGTCAAAGCGCGCAAGACCATGAGCATCTCTCGGGAAGTGAGCCGGCACCCAGTCGATAATAACGGAAATGCCTGCCTGATGGCATCTGTCTACAAAGCTCATAAAGTCATGCGGACTGCCGTATCTTGATGTAACCGCATAATAGCCTGTTACCTGATAGCCCCACGAAGCGTCGAAGGGATACTCTGTAATAGGCATAAGCTCCACATGAGTATAGCCCATCTCTTTAAGGTAAGGGATAAGCTCATCGGCAAGCTTGCCGTAAGAGAAGCAGTTGCCGTCCTTATACTTTCTCCATGAGCCCGCGTGGATCTCATAGATATTCATAGGATTGCTGTATGACTCATGCTCGTGCTTGTACTTCTGCCACTCCTGATCGTGCCACTCATAGCCGTCGATATCTACATATACAGACGCAGTATTCGGGCGGGTCTCATAATGATATGCGTAAGGATCCGACTTCATCACGCAGCTGCCGTCATAGGTTTCGATACTGTACTTGTACATGGTGTAGGAATCCGTCATATAGGGTATGAAGGTTTCCCAGCAGCCGCCGTCTGAGATGCGGTGCATCCAGTTTCTGGTACGATCCCAGTCATTGAATCCGCCTACTACTGACACCGATCTGGCATTCGGCGCCCAGGTTCTGAACATAATGCCTTCCGTACCGTCTATGTTTACCTTATGGGCACCCATAAACCTGTAAGCATGATAGTTTTCACCGCTGTGAAACAATTCAAGCTCGGTGCGGCCATCGTTTTCGGGACCAATCTGCATATATAACACTCCTTTGTGCCAAACTTCTATTTACATACATATATAATAGCTTAAATTTGGATAAATTTCAAGTCCTTTTGTAGTTCTTTTTATTAAAAATGTTAAATATTTTTTAAACATTTCCAGTATAGGCAAGGATTTCCAACGGTTTTGAGCTTTTGCGTCAGCGCATCAGGCGCACACGCTGCCATACCGGGACGGCAAAATATTAAACTTCAATTTTTCTCAGCCGCCGCGCCCTTTGAAGCGCAAAAAAAGAGAGCCTCTTTCGTCAGAAAAAGACTCTCCCTGAATCATCATACGTTAAATCTGAAAAGAACGATGTCGCCGTCCTTCATCACATAATCCTTGCCTTCGGAACGTACAAGCCCCTTTTCCTTTGCAGCCGCCATCGAACCGCAGCTCATAAGGTCGTCAAATGCGACTACCTCGGCGCGTATGAAGCCGCGTTCAAAGTCGGTATGTATCTTGCCGGCAGCCTGCGGCGCTTTTGTGCCTTTCTTTATAGTCCAGGCTCTTACTTCGGGCTTGCCTGCGGTAAGGTAAGAGATCAGCCCTAAAAGGTCATAGCAGGCGTTTATAAGTCTGTCCAGACCTGACTGCTCCAGACCCATTTCCGAAAGGAAAAGCTCCTTTTCATCAGGCTCCATACCGGATATCTCCGCCTCTATCTCGGCGCATATCGGCAGAACACCCGCATGCTCTTCTGCTGCGATCTCCTTTACCACTGCAAAATACGGATTTCCGTCGGCGCTGCCGTTATTGAAATCGCTGTCGCTGAGATTTGCGGCGTAGATAACAGGCTTGTTTGTCAGAAGCGAAACGGTAGAAAGCAGCTCGGCTTCTTCGGGTGTGCAGTCTACGGAACGCGCAGGTCTGCCCTCGCCGAGAGCCTCCTTTACACGGTTGAAAAATTCCAGTTCAGCCTGATATTTCTTGTCGCCCTTAAGCAGCTTGGAGGTCTTGTCTATTCTTCTGTCAAGTATCTCCATATCCGAAAGGATAAGTTCCAGATTGATGGTCTCTATATCTCTTTTGGGGTCTATGCTGCCCTCTACATGAACGATGTCATCATTTTCAAAGCAGCGCACAACATGAACTATCGCGTCCACCTCACGAATATTCGCAAGGAACTTATTTCCAAGACCCTCACCCTTTGAAGCGCCCTTTACCAGACCGGCAATATCAACGAACTCGATGGTAGCGGGTGTATACTTTTCAGGCTCATACATTTCTGCAAGCTTGTCAAGTCTTGGATCGGGCACAGCCACAACGCCCACATTAGGCTCGATAGTACAGAACGGATAGTTAGCAGACTGCGCGCCCGCATTAGTTATAGCATTAAAAAGTGTGCTCTTGCCCACATTAGGCAGACCTACGATTCCTAATTTCATTATATTTATCTCCTTTAGCGCGATATATGTTTTATGCTTACAACAGCATCAACTGCTTTATTATATCATAGTATGACGATATTCTCAAGTGGCAGATTATGCGGCGGCAAGCTGCCGCCCCCTTGTTCGCGTTGATAGTTGACCCACACCAAAAGAAACGCATCGCGGCTCTTACTATATTCCAACCGCGGGCAGTGCATTTTCGGTCAGTTTTTCTGATAACGCGAAATTGGGTGCGGCAGCTTGCCGCCGCAGGCTCTGCGCCGGCGGCAAGCCGCCGCCCTCTTGAATATGTCTAAGACAACAGATCATATAAGGGTGTAAGAGGGCGCCAGCCCTCTTAGAAGAATCCCCCTCTTCCTTTGGAAGAGGGGTAGGGGTGATGGTAACGCCCGCAGGGCGTTTTTACGGAGTTCCTGTCGCCTTGATT
>CADBPE010000042.1 GCA_902796475.1 uncultured Ruminococcus sp. | reverse complement strand
TTCATTGAGAATAGCGATAATTTCATCATACAGTCCGTTTTTCTTGATCGAACCGCCTCCGTAAACGAACAGGATATTCTGTCCGTAGTTTTTGAGTTCTTCCTTGAGGAAGCTGAGTGAATCCTCTCCGAAATAGAGCTTTGTTGGGTTGTGATAGCTAAAGTTTCCTAACATATTGATTACCTCCGTAAAAGAATAATGAGTACAGACTTTCTTGTCCTGTACTCATTATAGCATCAATTATCCGATATGTAAAATACTTATATTATATACTTTGATATACTCAAAATGTATGCTTCTCGCGATTGGAAGATAGTAACAATCGCGATGCGTATCTTTCCGCCGGGTAAACTATCATCGCGAAATCGGGCGCGGCAGCTTGCCGCATGTATGCTTCTCGCGGTTGGAAGATAGTAACAAGCGCGGGAGTATTTTTATGCCAGGATAAACTATCATCGCGAAATCGGGCGCGGCAGCTTGCCGCTGACTAAGAAAGAACTATCCGAAGCAGATCTCTTCCTTTGGATAAACGGCTTTTGACAGTACCCTCGGGGATCCTGAGGATCTGTCTGATCTCCCTGACCGAAAACTCCTCTATGTAATACAGCACTACGGTCTGACGTATTTTATCGGGAAGCCTGTCAATGGCATCCCTTACTTCTCTCGACGTGTTATTACTGTCTGCCGGAAGGTCTTCAGTCAGTTCTGTATGCCGTTTGCGGAAACGGAGCTGTTTATGGCATATATTTATAAGTATCCTGACAAGCCATGTCTTGAAGAATTCCTCATGCTTTAAATCCGAAAGCTTTTCATAAGCTGTGAGAATCGCTGTCTGTACAGCGTCCTCACAGTCTGCTTCATTTTTCAGCATGGACATTGATACACGGTATAAGGTCTGCTCACATTCCAGCACCAGCTCGGAGAACCTTTCCTTTGTCATCATTGTCACCTCATTCTGTTATACGGAAAATTCTGAGTTCGGCTTCATCCGTCAGCCCGTTGCCTGTCATAACACCTACACAGAAGTCCGGCAATACTTCTTCATCTGCAATTACGGCATAGCTGATAACAAGTGTCTTTTCTTTTTCCAGCTTGAAAGGATCTTCATCACTCAGTGAAGTACCGATCAACTCTATGGTATTGCCGTTTCGTTCATAATAAAGCTGATCGTCATTATCCATTGCAAAGGGATAGAGCTTATACACGGTGTACAGCGGATCAATATCCTGATCTGCCGTTACCTCTACCTGAACACGATAGAAATGTCTGTGTATCGTTTCTTCATGTGTCTTTGTAAGTGAGCTGACACCGTCGCCGTGTTGGTCGATCACTGTAACTGTCTGATCGGACTTCAAATTGCCGTCTTCATCAAAATACTTGTCATAAAGACTGATACCCTCACCGGCGCTGGAGAAATCGGCCTTTTTAAAATCACCGGCGTTCTTTTGCTCGGTAACGGAGATAACCTTGAAGGTCAGCGCTTTTTCTGCTTCATCATAATAATTTGCTGTCATTTCCGTATAAGCCTTGCCGATCTCACCAAAGGAGCTTTTGCCTGCCTCAATCAGATCAGAAGGATAAACATCCGATAGGGGACCCTTTTCGTATGTAGACTGACGGGAGCTATTTGCCTTATCATCTGATTTTTCCAGGGTAATGCCCTCCATGATCCGGAGCATTTCATCGCGGTCAGGTTCAAAATAGCTGCCGTTATATGCCCGTCCGTCAAATTCACAGCGCAATACTATATTTTCTTCTTCAAAGCGCTCCGTAACAATATAAGTTATATGGTCATTGTTTTCAGAACTCTTCTTAGTCACAATAAGAGCTTGATGACCGTTGAATTCCGTTTCCTCGCTGTTTATAACACTTTTTTCAGTACGGCTGTAGCTGTCGGCTTCATAAGCGAAGGACATAAAAAACCAACTGTCACTGTACTGATTGCCGTTAAGATAAGCATTAGTATAACCGTTTGATTCAAAAGGAACAAAGCCTTCGGGAGTATAGCCCATTCTGACTATATAATCATGTGATACAGGGGCAATAAAGTCCTGCTCCTGATCCTCAGTATTGTCTTCCGGTGCAATACTGCTTGTGGAGATCGCTACGCCGTACTGTCCCACAGGCTTTGAGAACAGTCCGAAGAAATTGGTGGCGGCTGCCACGGTGGTGGTACCGGCAACAGCAATCACTGCGCAGACCAGGATCACCTTAATAGCTCTCTTTCGGGAGGTGTATTTCGCTGTCTTATTGTCATCAAGATGATACAGTGTATTCATAACACTGTGGCGGAACTCGTCAGAGGGGGTACCGTATGCGGTTTTCATTTCTTCTTTTTTCATTATATCATATCCTTTCTTGTGGCGCACCCGGGTCATGCTGAGCGGTTTCTCAAACCGTTTCGTATATTAGAGCTTTCACGATGCCGTTTGGTTCATAAATTATATAATTTTTTTAAAATTCTCCATTGAATTGCCGCTGCTGAGAAACTCCTGCATATTTATTATGATGACGGAATACAAGTACAGCCGCAGGATTTCTCCCACGGCTGTACATTTTTATCATTTCATCATTGGCGGCGGCAGGAAAGAATATGTCTATATTGGTGTAGCTTCCATAATACCCGCCTTATTTCACAGGCATATATTTATCAAGATATTCCTCCACGGATTCCATCCATTGTCTTGAAATATCGCTGTCGTTCTGCAGACTGTGTCCCGAATGTTCAATAACATAGTATTTATAGTCAACATTATTATCCTTCAGAGCTTTTTCAAGACGCCTTGATGCAAGAAACGCCTGTACACGGTCACAGGCTCCGTAAGCAACAACTGTCGAAACAGGATTGCTGCTTACCCATTCAGCCGCTGCAATGGGCTTCATCTTTTCAAGATAAGAACCATCATACTTCTTGACACTCCATAAAACACATCTTATAATATGATGTATCAAATGTATCGCCTTTGTGTAAAATATATCATATTTTATAATATTATGTCAATGGATTTGAAAAATGATACAAAAAGGGGTGTTTTGTAACATCATGACAAACGAAAAAAGAAACCTGTTCTGCAAAAATCAGATAGCTGACGGTTTTGTTGAACTGCTCAGGGAAAGAAAGATCCAGGATATTTCCGTAACGGATATTGCCCTGAAAGCACAGGTCAGCCGTATATCCTTTTACCGTAATTTCAAGGACAAGGAGGATATCCTGCGCTATTATATCGCGAGGAAGACCGACAAATGGCTTTCAGCAACAGACGACAATTACATCACGCTGACAAAGGAAAGCATAAAGCCGTATATAGTCTTTCTGCTTACGCATATGTATGAATACCGTGACATCACAGACTGTCTTTTGAGGGACGAAAGAGTGTATCTGCTTGAAGAGGAATTTGACAAGAGGTTTTTCGACCGTCTTTCGGATAGTGCTTCCTCATGGCAGATAGTCTATAATATCGGCGGCATGTACAAGCTGTTTGTATACTGGGCAAAAAACGGCTATCGGGAAACTCCGCAGGAAATTGCGGATATGGTAGGATAAAGCTGACAAGAAGCCCCGGCAAAGCATATCACCATTCGATGCTCTGCCGGGGCTTCTGCTTTTTGGAATTACGAAAAAAGTAGGATCGAAGAACTAAAATGATCCCCGTGTTTACTTGCGCTTTGCCGACAGATCATATCTTCTGCGTGAAGCCATAAGTGCCGCAAGAGAAATCATACTTACAGCGATCAGAGCAAACCAAAGCCCGGTCCGGTTATTATCACCCGTTTGAATATGGTCGTCAGGCTGAATGCTTTCTTCAGGGTCTGTCTCACCGTCATCACCGGTCGGATGGATTTCTCCGGGATTAAGAGTTTTGCCGTTCAGATCTCCGTTTATTTCGGATCTGCCATTGATCATTTTGCTCGTATTGTGATAATTTAATTCTTCATCTATAAACGGCTTCAACAGAAGAACAGTGCCGCCATAGCTGTTTGCAAAAATGCTGTCGGTATCGTTTGTCCAAGACAGTGTGATATTTGCTTTGCTTGAGCCGCTTCCTGCGCCGATACCGTATGAAGGCGCGCTGCCGCTATAATAAGAGTATGCCTTTACATTTCCGCCATTGACCGCAATATTGCCGCCTGCGCCATAACGTCCTCGTTCCATTCCTCGGACGGCGCTGCGGTGTAGTATACGCTGGTAAAGCTTGCGTTGATCCCGTTGTCATAGATACTGTCGATCTGCGGATTTTCAATGAGTATCGGACTGAACGCTTCGACCTTTCCTGTATAGCTGCCGCTGAAAAAGCAGTTGTCAAGAGTTACCGTTGACCTGTCGCTCCAACCGATCAGACCGCCGGCAATATTATGGTTATATTCGCTGTTTATGAGAGTTCCGCCGTAAACGACATTTCCCATCGTCACGCTTGAGGTCATATTGTGTCCGAGTATGCCTCCGATGCGCTGATTGTTTCCTGTTTCACGTTTTACATCGGCATAAACAAAGCAGTTTTCGATCAGGCTCGAACCGCTCTTATTGTAGGAAGCCAGTCCTGCGGAATGTCCGGCCCCTTAACAGAACCGTTGACGGTCAGGTTTCTGATCGTTGCACCGCTGATATAGCGGAAAGGAGCGGCACCCGGATTTGATTCTTCGTTTGACCAGTAGGTATCCCTGATATTGACATTCAGCGTATGTCCCTGACCGTCAAACGTACCCGAAAACGGGTGTGCCTCGGTACCGACCGTAGCAAAGGCTGAATAGTTCTGCGAAGCTGCATCAACGCTGATGCTGATATCCGCACCGAGCTTCCAGGTGTCACCGGCGTATTCGCCGTTTGCGATAACAGCAGCAAAGGCTGCCCAGTCATCGGCGGTATTGATGACGTGTTCGCTGCCATTTGCCGATACATAGGCAGGCATCATGCAGACCATCAATAATACAGCAAATAATCTTTTTTCACTATGATTTTCCTCCTTTTATCGGATATTTGCCAAGCTTATTGCAGGTGTTTCCTTGTATATTTATTATTTATTGTACCATAAAACTCTCCGTGTTTCAACATTGGTAATGTATCAATTTAAGTAAAGTGAACACGCTCCGTTATGTTCTTCGGTTATATTTTTCTTGACGATTTCATTATGGCTGCTTACGCAGTTTGAAAAAGTAAGGGATAATTTTGCCGGATGCAATTTTGTACTTATAGTTTTTACCGAGGAAAAAAGTCAATGTCACCTTGAATACCTTGTTCTTTTCGAGAAGAATGTCTGATGCGCTAATCATTATAGAAAAACTTAGAGACTGCCGCACTGCTTTTATTTTACGCTTGTGCGACAGCCTCTTTCTTTTGGACTATCTTAACGCGACAGCCCCTTGAAGAGTCTGCTGAAATAACTTCTCCGATAAATAATGATATTGTTTCATCTCCAAAACAACCGCGCTTACAAGATGGCAGCATCCTGATCTATAAAAACGGTCAATGTGTTCCAAATAAGATACAGATACTTGAGGAGCATGAAGAATATACCGTTATTAAGGTCTTTGCTGTCCAGCTATAATTACTTCCTGAGTGGCTTTCTGCGGCGGGCTTATTATGACCTGAATCCGTGAAACTCCCAAAAGAAAAAGTTCGTTTTCGGTGGGTGTCGGGAGGGACTTTTTCGCAAAAGTCCC
>CADBPE010000041.1 GCA_902796475.1 uncultured Ruminococcus sp. | reverse complement strand
TGTTTGCAGGCAGCGAAAACCACTTCAAAAACAACAAAAAAATATTGTAATGAAGTGCGATCTGGTGTATAATGGTTCTTGCTTGGATCATTATGAAATTGATCGGAAAAGGCAAGGAGGAATATGTATGTTAAAAAAAGGTGAGCTGGTCTCATTCCGACCGGATATAAAGGTCGTGGACTGCACACTCAGGGACGGCGGTCTGGTAAACAATTTCTTTTTCACGGACGAATTTGTAAAGGATCTGTACAAAGCAAATATCAAGTCCGGAATTGATTACATGGAGTTCGGCTATAAGGCTTCAAAAGAGCAGTTTGACACTAATAAGTTCGGCAAATGGAAATTCTGCAGCGATCAGGATATTATCGACATAGTGGGAGATAACGACACTGATCTGAAGATTTCAGTCATGGCTGATGTCGGCAGGACCGATTTTCGTGAGGATATCTGCGATAAGGCAAACAGCCCTATCGATATGGTGCGTGTGGCAACATACATCAACACTATCCCTTCGGCTCTGGAAATAGTCGAATACTGCCATAAAAAGGGCTACGAAACAACTATCAATATCATGGCTGTATCGAAGTCCAACGACATGGATCTGGATGATGCTCTTGAGCTTATCGGCAGAAGCAGCGTGGATACCATCTACATCGTAGACAGCTACGGTTCACTTTATCCCGAACAGATGAGAAGGCTTGCGGAAAAGTATCTGACCATAGCCGACAAATACAATAAGCACATAGGCATACACGCTCACAACAATCAGCAGCTCGCATTTGCAAACACTATCGAAACCCTTACAATGGGCGTCAGCTATCTGGATGCGACTGTGAGCAGTCTGGGCAGAGGCGCTGGCAACTGTCCGACAGAGCTGCTATTAGGCTTTCTTAAAAACCCGAAATATCACATTTCACCGCTGCTGAAATTCATAGAGGATCACATCATCAAGCTGAGGGAGGAAGGGATGACATGGGGATACGATATCCCCTATCTTCTTACAGGGCGGCTGAACCAGCACCCCAGAGATGCGATACAGTTCATGAAGGAAGGCCGTACAGACTACAAGGATTTTTATCATTTCCTGTTTGATAAGGAGATCTGATAGGATAAGTCAGGATATGCGCCGCCGAAAACGATTTTTGACGAACACAAGATACAAAATTGATTTCTTTGACACATTGCATTAAAGCATTTACAAAAGTTCGTAAATATGGTAATATAATACAAATACAATCGGAGGTGCAAACACATGGGAAATAGCCAAAGCAAAAAGTACTACCAGATGAACGAACAGCAGTTCAATGAAATGAAGGTCTTTTACAAAACTCTGGGATACAGCGACGAACATACAGAGCTTCTCTGCAAAAGCTGCTTCGGGGCTGATATTGACGTTGTGCCGAACATCGCCTATTCGGATACATGGAGGTTCAGCCTGAGATACCGGCGCGACCGTGTGGAAGAGGAACGCGCCGCCGGCGGGATCAGAGGATTCTTTCAGGGCATGGCAATGGCAATGAATTCAAAGCCGAAAGGTCTGCGCAGATCGTCGGGAATGTCCGGCGGCATGGCGAGCGTCGAAAGATGCGCTCCCATGGAGGATATGTGCGCTCCTGTTGAGGCATGTATGCCGGCGCCGATGCCTGAGCTGCAGGCTGAACCGCCGGAGCCGGAATTCAACACCGTTGAAACAAACGCAAAGCCGGAAAACGAGTCGCACAGTCCGCTGGACAGGTCGCAGATATTTTTCTCGGCAAACGTGAACACCGCTTCATGGACGTATCTGCGCAGCAGGATAAACCGCAGACGTTCGGTAGACAGCGACCTTGTAAGAGTTGAGGAGATCATAAATTCCTATTCCTACAAGCTGGACGCGCCCAAGGACGATTCACTGTTTTCTGTAAGCACCGAATGCTGCAAGTGTCCGTGGCAGAGCGATTCTGAGCTTATGTTCCTGGGCTTCAAGGGAATGAAGGCGGACCGCAGCATAAGGCGCAATCTTGCAATGCTGGTAGACGTATCCGGCAGTATGGATGACGAGTGGATACTTGTACAGATGTCTATGGCGTCCATAATGGCGCAGCTGCATGAAGGAGATATACTTTCGATCATCGCATACAGCGACGACACAAAGACCGTTGTAAAAAAGCTGCACTGCGGCAGCCGTGACGACCTTGTAAAGGCGATCCTTGCAGTGGACGGAATAGGCGGATGCACCAACGGCAGCAAGGGTCTGGAGGACGCATACACCTATCTGAGCGACAACTTCCGTGAGGAGGATATAAACCGTGTGTTCATCTTTACGGACGGCGATTTCAACTTCGGAATAACCTCGGAGGGCGGTCTGGAAAAATTTATTTACAAAAAGCGTGAAACGGGCATTTATCTTTCCATAGTCGGCTACGGCGAGAACAACTTCAAGGATAACAAAATGGAGGCTCTTGCGCGAAACGGCAACGGCAACTACACCTTTGTATCATCTCCCGGAGATATTCTTGATTGTCTCTCGGAAAAGCTTCTTTCGAGCATGATAACCATTGCCAAGGACGTAAAGATATCGGTGGAGTTCAACCCGGCTTATGTCAGCAAGTACCGTCTTATCGGTTATAATGCAAGGGCGCTTACACAGCAGGAATTTCACGACACCGAAAAGGCAGCCGACGGCATCGGCTCGGAGCATAATGTAGTTGCTCTCATAGAGTTCAAGCGAGGCAAGGCGGAGCAGAAATATCAGACCCGTTATGTGACGGTCAGCAGCGACAACACCTCTGACGAGGCTGCATTTATTGAAGTACACTACAAATCTCCCGAAGGCAAGGATCTTGTAATGACCCGTTCGATAACCATAGACGAGCTGAACTCTGCGCCGAAGGATAACGCAGAAACAGCGGCACTGCTTGCTGCGTTCGGACTGCTGGTAAGCGATTCGAAATACAGCGGCGATCTTAACAAAGGTATGCTTAAAGAGCTTCTGGAGAGCCGGCTGAAGCAGGACGGCATCACCGAGCCTGCGCCGTATTCTCATTATGCTGTTATCGGAAAATATGTTTCGGAATAAATAAGCAAAACTCAAAAGCTTCTCCCTGAGCAGCTAAGCAAAAATCCCTGTCAAGGCGTGGTACCTTGACAGGGATTTTTTATGACTTATAGAGAGGTCTGCGCATCAGAATACTGATGAGAGAGAATTCTGGGGGAAAAGCTTCTGAAAATCTGATGATTTTGCTTTGAGCAGGTCGTTGTTTGAGCTAAGCTCGTTCATCTCGGCTTTGTTCGATAAATAATACTCATATTTTACCTCGCTGCCGTCATAAGAGGGCTGGGTAAAGGTGAGTGTCATGGAATCATCGGATATCTGAAGGTTACCGCTGAGACTGATGTTGGGGGAAGCGTTATCGCTGAGCGGAGGAACGGTGCCGTTCTGTTCAGCCATAGAGCGCATCGGATTGCTCATATTATTGTTGAAAGTGAAGTCGCCTGTTGATGTGTTTCTTGTGTAGACGGTGCTGCCTGAAAGAAGCATGCCTGTGTATGTTGCAGTATACTTTTCTTCGGCTGCGCTGCTCTCATCGGCAATGACGATCGTCTGGAGAACAGACTCGGCTGCTGAGCTTACGGTTGCTGCTTTCAGAGTGATCTTCTTTGATGAAGCAGGGTCAGCGCCGAAGGTAACGGTCAGCTTGAAGCCCTGACCGTTGATATTTGCGATGATCTCGGTCTGCATAATGGCGTTGTCTTTGTTTACATAGTGCTTGAATGTCAGCTCAAAGTTCTGTACGGAAGAATTGATCTGTGAAATAAGCTGATTAACGTCAATCTTATCGAGAGCCTGATTTACTATCGTTGAGATATCAGAATTGAAGGAGCAGATATCATTTGCCCAATCCTTTACATCGGTGAACACCTTTGAAACGACGTCGGTGCTGTTGAAGGTGTGGGTGATAACATAAGCGTCTGTCTTTGAACCGTCGATCTCAACATTCTCCTGAGCGACATTTACGTTGCCACACTTGTCGAAGTCATCCTTGAGCTTGCTGAGGAGGAGCTGGAGACTGAAAGGATCGGAGTTGTTTTTGATGTTGTCGTAAACAAAATCGTAGACATCCATTATCTTGTTGTAGGTGTCCTCGTTGAGATGGAACAGGTTCTCGCCCTTGGGACCGAAAATGGAAGAAACGGCGTCTTCTCTGAGGTTGTTAAGATTCAGATAATAGTCGTACTTGTCCTTGTCCATTTCAAGGTTTACAACAGCCTTGTCAAGGGTCGTGTAAAGCTCCGCCCTGACCTTTTCAGGACCGGAATAATATTTCTTCATCTCCTGAGGAATGGTCTGTGACTGCTCGGAAAGAGCGTAGAATTTCATTGCGGCAGCATCAATGGAGTATATGGTGGTCTGTGAAAAGTCTTTGCCGGTAATAGTGGTTTTTGTGGTCCTCTGCTCGGTACCGGATACTGCTTTGAGGGCGGCGTGGTTGTTTGTCATATTCTCGGCAGCGGCGCAGTAGGATTCAAAGACGTACTTTGTGGGATCCTCCTGGATATTCTTGATATTGGCTCCGCTCATAATAGACTTTATAATAAAGAAGGACGCCACACCAAGAGCTATAACGCAGGCTATTACGATAAGTGTGATAATGAGCTTCTTTTTGCTTTTCTTTGCAACAACGTCAGACATGGTATATTCCTTGTATCTGGAATTGTCGTTCTGGAATTCGTTTATTTCTTCCTGAGACATCGTCTGATAAGACATGGGCTGGGGCGCTTCGGATACATCGGATAAATTCAGGTCACCCGCAGAGCTGTTGTCGCTGTCAGCCGAAAAATCCGGTATGAATGAGCCGCAGCTTGTACAGTGGCGTACAGAGGGATCGTTTTCTTTTCCGCAGTTTGGACAAAACATATTAGAACATCTCCTTTTTAAATTTTTTGCCGTGTTTGTGAATTTGCTTTCAGGCGCAAACCTCTAAAATATATTTTATACGAAATAAATCCTAAAGTAAATAGAAATACACAAATTTTTTTGCTGAAATAAGCGGTTTTTTCCGTTTTTTGGATTGACATAGCGTTAAAATAATTTTACAATTATAATGTTCTGAAAATATGGGGTGATACAGTGAATATTCTTGCTATCGGTGATGTTGTAGGCTCGGTCGGCTGCCGCTTTCTGCGTGAAAAGCTGCCGGCTCTCAAGAAAAAGGAAAATATCGGTCTCGTTATCGCAAACGGAGAAAACTCCACCGACGGAAACGGGGTCACGCCGGTTTCGGCAGAGTTTCTTTTCAGCAGCGGCGTAGATGTCATTACAGCGGGCAACCATACGTTCCGCAGGCGTGAGAGCTATGATATGTTTGATGAGTGCGCAACGCTTATCAGACCGGCGAATTTTCCCCAGGGCACGACTCCCGGCAGAGGCTTTACCGTCTATGATCTCGGCAGGCAGCGGGTGGCTGTTATAAATCTTATGGGCTGTTTGTTTATGGAAGCACTGGACGATCCGTACACGACGATCGACAGGATACTTTCGGAGATAGACACAAAAATCATCGTGCTGGATTTCCATGCGGAGGCCACTGCGGAAAAGCTTGCCCTTGCCTACTATCTTGACGGCAGGATATCCGCCTTTTTTGGCACCCACACCCATGTTCAGACTGCCGACGAGAGGATATTCCCTGACGGCATGGGCTACATTACCGATGTTGGCATGACAGGCCCTGCTGAGTCGGTGCTTGGAGTCAAGCCCGAGCTGGCGATAAGGAAATTCAAAGAGAAGCTTCCGGTAAGATTTGAGATCGCCGAAGGTTCGTGTGAGATGGATTGTGTGCTTTTTTCTGTGGATGAACGCTCCGGAAAGACTGTTTCCATAAAAAGGTTAAAGATTTTATAAAAAATTCATAAATTTATAACATTTTCTTTATACTATCCACTTGAATAATGGTGACAATGCATATTATAATAAATTATGTATTTCTATGTGTGAAAATATGCGTTTAGAATGGCACATTTATTATTCGGGAGGACGACATTATGGAAGTTTTGAAGGTATCGTCAAAATCGGCGCCGAACTCGGTAGCCGGTGCTATTGCCGGAGTCGTAAGAGACTACGGCTGTGTTGAGGTTCAGGCAGTCGGTGCGGGAGCCACCAATCAGGCTCTTAAATCCGTTGCCGTTGCAAGAGGATATCTTGCGCCTATGGGTATTGACCTTGTGTGTATTCCGGCCTTCACAAGCATTGAGATAGAAGGCACAGAACGTACAGCCATGAAGCTGATCGTTGAAATAAGATAATTTATTTAAGGAAGTGCAGATAACAATGATAAACGGTACATACTACAAAAATGCGATAATCTCCGGCGCAAACAACATAATAAAGCAGAGAGAGGAAATTAATTCCCTTAATATCTTCCCTGTTCCGGACGGTGACACAGGTACAAACATGTCGGTGACCATTGAGGCAGCCGCAAAGGCTCTTGCAGAGTCAAGCGCTACCCGTATAGATGAGGTCGCAAGTGAGGCTGCTTCTGCCATGCTCAAATCCGCAAGAGGCAACTCCGGCGTTATACTTTCCCTTCTTTTCAGAGGTATTGCCAACGGCTTCAAGGGCAAGAGCGAGATAAACGGCAAGGATCTTGCAGACGCTCTCAAGATCGGCGTTGACACCGCATACAAGGCTGTAATGAACCCTACCGAGGGTACTATGCTTACCGTTGCAAGAATGTGCTATGAGGGCGGCAAGACTGCTGCCGAGGTCGAAAGTGATCCCGTTATCGTGTTTGGTTCGGTCTGCTCAGCGGCTAATGATTCGCTTGCCCGTACTCCCGAAATGCTTCCCGTTCTGAAAAAGGCGGGCGTTGTAGATGCAGGCGGCAAGGGACTTTGCGTTATCTTCGAGGGTATGCTTTCCCTGCTGCGTGACGGCACTATGATAGAGCTTGACAAGACCGCCATGTCTCCGGAGGCTGAGGACAAGGCTGCGGAGTTCTTTCGCAATGCTGCGGCGGAGTTCGATGCCGTTATCAACTTCACATACTGCACAGAGTTCATCATCGGCAAGGGTCCCGAAGCAGACAAGGACGCCCAGGAACTGAGAGCATTCCTTGAAACGATGGGCGACTGCGTTGTTGTGGCTGATGATGATGATATAATCAAGGTACATGTTCACACAGAGCATCCCGGCAAGGCTATCGAGGAGGCTTTGACCTTCGGACAGCTTCTTACCGTTAAAATAGAGAACATGAAGGAGCAGCACAGAAAGGCTGCCGAGAAAAACGAGAAGGAAAAGGCCCGCCGCGAGGCTGAGGAGAAGAAGAAAGAAACTCTCAAGCCGGTCCCGCCTTCAGAGGAAGTGGGCTTTGTGGCTGTTGCCGCAGGCGAGGGTCTTGAAACGGTATTCAAGGATCTGGGCTGTCAGCACGTTGTAAGCGGCGGACAGAGCATGAATCCCTGCACCGATGATATTTATCAGGCAGTTATGGCTACGCCGGCAAAGAATGTATTTGTTCTGCCGAACAACAAGAATATCATACTTGCCGCAAAGCAGGTAATTCCGCTGATAACCGACAGGAACGTGTTTGTGCTGCACACCAAGACCATTCCGCAGGGACTTGTGGCAATGCTTTCATATGATCCGGACGCTACTGCCGAGCTTAACGCCGAGTTCATGCTTACCGCAGCGAAGAATGTTTCTACCGGTCAGGTAACTTATGCCGCAAGGAATGCCGAGTTTGGCGGCACAAAGATAAAGGAAGGCGACATTATTGCTCTTAGTGACGGCAAGCTGACGCTGAAGAGCAACGATCCTGTCCGCGCTGTTGTAAAGCTTGCCAAGGAGATGGCGGGTCGTGACACATCATACATTTCGGTCATCTATGGCGAGGGCATATCCGAGGAGCAGGCGAATGCTGCGTTTGAGGGCATCAAGTCCAAGGTGAGCAGCGATGTCGAGGTAACGCTCATCAACGGCGGACAGCCTGTATACTACTTTATTCTTTCGGTTGAGTAATAAAAATACAAATGGGCTGAGAAAAGTCCTGAAAAATAAACCGGCTTCCGGGTAAAAGCATATAATAATACGGGTACAGAGGAGTTATTCCCCTGTACCCGTGATTTTTTTCCTGTTATCGTTCAATTTCAGATCCTGAGCAGAGCCTCGATCTTCTTTGCGGCTTCCTCGGCTTCGGCGTTGGTTATGCTCTCGATCTTTCCGCTGTCACAAGCGGCTGCATTCTTCGCATCTATCGGCAGCCTTGCAAGTATCTCCAACCCGTATTCATCCGCAGCATTTTCAAGCTTGCTCTCGCCAAACGGATAATGCTTCTTTCCGCAGTCAGGACATACAAAACAGCTCATGTTCTCAATTATGCCCAAAATCGGTACATTCATCATCTGAGCCATGCGCACAGCCTTCTCGACTATCATTGAAACAAGCTCCTGCGGCGAGGTCACAATGATTATGCCGTCAAGCGGCAGCGACTGGAATACAGTAAGCGGGATATCGCCTGTTCCGGGAGGCATATCGACAAACATATAGTCAACATCATTCCAGTATACCTCTGACCAGAACTGTTTTACTGTTCCGGCAAGTATCGGACCTCTCCAGATCACCGGATCTTTCTCATTCTCCAGCAGCAGGTTCACAGACATGATATCTATACCCGAATGAGTAGTTACGGGAAGTATGCCCTTTTCAGAGCCGTAAGCCTTCTCACTGTTGATGCCGAATGCCTTCGGTATTGACGGACCTGTAAGGTCTGCGTCAAGTATCGCAGTGTGGTATCCCATTCTGCTGAACATTACAGCCATAAGCGAGGTAACGGTGGATTTTCCTACGCCGCCCTTGCCGCTTACAACACCTATGACCTTCCTGACCGAACTGTACTGGTTCAGCTTTTCCGTCATGTCCTGCGGCTCGCCCCTTGACGGGCAGTTCTCGCCGCAGCTCGAACAATCATGTGTACATTCTGACATTTTTCTTTCTCCTTTGCGGTTGTGGTAATTATATGGGGCTGCGCCCCGGACTCCGTAAAAGCTGCCGTTATTCCTCGGTATCTTCTTCGGGAGCTTCTTCAACTGATCCGGTCTCTGCGTTATCTTCCAAGGCTCCGGCTGTATCGGTATCTTCGTCAGCATAGTCTTCTTGGGCGTCGGTTTCTTCGGCAGCAACGTCTGCTTCTTGGGCGTCGGTTTCTTCGGCAGCTGCTTGTGTTTCTTCGGCGGGCTTTTTCTTTTCCTCACGTTCAAGCTCGTAGCCGCTGAGGAAGGTATAGGGCAGTCCGTAGCCGAAAATAACGGCAGCTATGCACGAAAGCTCAGTGCGTGACGCTATCTGCTCATGTAACGGCAGACCGGTGACAGCCGATGCAAGAATAACATAAAGCGCCGGCAGAACCATTATTATAAGCGTGACTGCCGAAAATCTGAAGACCTGTTTGCCGTCGCCGACTCTTGTGGCATAGAAAAGAAGTCCGCCGAACAGCGCGAAAATAAGCGATACCATAAGCGTCCTCTTTACAGCGTCCTGAGAGAACGAGTCGTTTATCATGCCCAGAAAGAATCCTGCGCATATCATAAAAGCCGTCACCAGAAACGCCGAAAAGATGAGATTCATTATTTCATTTTTTCTTTTCTTCATAGATCATTGTCCTCCGGAAATAATATTATTCAGGCTGCGCCGCATTTTTCCGGAAATATCTCCGGAATGCGCAGATGATATTATTTTACCATGCTATGACAATTTATAATTCTATTAAAGAACTTACTTTTCTTTTTTCTTCGCCGCAAGACAAAGCCAGCCCTTTTCTTCCCAGCGGCCGATTATTTCCAGACTCTCCGGCAGACCGGCAAGAACATCATCAAGACGCATATCTATAATGCCGCTCATAATATAGACAGTATTTTCATCCATGAATTTCTCAATGTCGCCCGAAAGCATGATAATAGCGTCTGCAACGATATTTGCCGTTATAATATCATATTTGCCCTGCGCCTTATCCGCAAGATTGCCGTGTATGCCCGTGTAGCGGTCTGCAACATTGTTTCTCTCGGCATTCTCCTTTGAAGCTTTTACTGCAAGCTCGTCGATGTCAATGCCGGTCGCGCTGTCTGCGCCCAGAAGAAGGGCAGCCACAGCAAGTATGCCGCTTCCGCAGCCGACGTCAAGCATTCTTGCGCCCTTGAAGGTGTACTTTTCAAGAGCCTCAAGGCAAAGCCTCGTAGTTTCGTGAGTACCGGAGCCGAAAGCCAGACCCGGCTCAAGATTCAGCACTATCCTTCCTTCGGGGTCGTAATCATCTCTCCACACGGGACGGATAAGCAGCTTTTCGCCCACCTTTATGGGGTTGAAATACTTTTTCCAGTTTTCCAGACAGCCCTCAACGTCGCACTTGTCGGCGATTATCCTGTATTCTATGCCCTGAGCATCAAGTCTTTCCTTTATAAATGAAACGGCTTCGGCAGGGTTGTCGGCGGGACTGATATAAATGTGTATCTTTCCCTTTGTTCTGTCCTGCCTGAGCAGCTCCTCGTCTATCATGTCGATCCTTGCGATCTCCATGACCTCGTCCTCCAGCATGGAATAGTCCTCTATGTAAATGCCGTAGGGCACTGTCATCTGAGCAATGCTTCCTGCCGTGTCAATATCGGGAGTATTTACCTCAACGATTATTTCCGTCCAATCCATAAATTATTCCTCTCCTGTTATCTCAGCTGCGGAAACGTCGATAGGCTCGGCTTCTGCGGTGATAACATCCTTCTTTTTCTTTTTGTTTTTCTTGCCGTTTCTTGCGTTGTCTATGCCGGCGATCTCAGGGCTGAACCATCTGCCGCTTGTGATATTATAGCTGCCCAGCGTACAGCTGCGGAACCTCACGCCGCCTTTATTTTCGGAAGAAACAGGAGAATCCTCCTTCTCTGCTGCGGGAGCCTTGTTTGTTTCAGCTCTTGCAGGTATTACTGTTTCCTTTGACTTGCCCTTGTTTTTTCTTGCGTTGTCGATGCCTGCTATCTTAGGGCTGAACCATCTGCCGCTTGTGGAGTTGTAGCTGCCCATAGTGCAGTTGTGGAACTCGACTCCGCCCTTTACAGGTGACATGAGGAATCCCACTGCCACTCCTGCAAAAAATGCTGCCGATGCTAAAAGTACTGTTGACTTGCTCATTTTTATTACCTCCGTTTAATTTTCCGTTTTTATAAGGTCCTGTATGACCCTGGACGCTATTATCAGACCGACCACAGACGGAACGCAGGCGTAGCTTGCCGGTATGACCTTGCCTGACGCTTCATCCGTTACCGGTGCGAAAGGCTTCTTCGGCTCTTCCTTTGAATACACCACCGTGAGTTTCTTTATGCCTCTTGCCTTGAGTTCACGGCGCATCACCCTTGCCAGCGGACACACTGAGGTCTTGTATATGTCGGCTATTTCAAAGGCAGTGGGATCCAGCTTATTGCCTGCTCCCATAGACGAGATCACAGGCACTCCTGCCTTTTCCGCCCGCACGATAAGCTCTATTTTTGCGCTGACGGTATCAACGGCATCAACAATATAGTCGTACTGCGAGAAATCAAAGCTGCCGGCATTTTCAGGAGTATAGAAGGTGTTGTATGTACGCACGTTTATATCCGGGTTTATGTCCCTTGCGCGCTGAGCGGCAGCCTCAGTCTTGTACTGTCCGACTGTTGACGTCAGAGCTATTATCTGTCGGTTTATGTTGCTGATGCTCACTACATCTTTGTCTATAAGGTCAAGCGAGCCTATGCCGCTTCGGGCAAGAGCCTCCACAACATAGCCGCCCACTCCGCCTATGCCGAACACCGCGACCCTCGAAGCTGCAAGGCGGCGTATCCCGTCTTTACCGAGGAGAAGTTCTGTTCTTGAAAATCTTTCGTCCATGATCATCCACTCCGTTATGCTGCTCTGTTAATGTTATCACAAAACCCCGCTCCGGTCAACCTTAAAAGCAGCCATAATGCGGAAATCGATTTGTGCTGCAAGCAACCCGGGGGAACCCTTTCCTAAAAAACTTGTGTTTTGGCTGAATTTAACTTATAAAAAACCTTTGTTGACAAGGGCGTAAATTGTATTTATAATTGTATTTAGCAGCATATCTTTGATAATGTGTCGTCATGGAAGGGGAATATTATGGATAACGATACTATACTTGAATATTATAAAAAAATATCCGTCATTATAGATGGTTTTCGTAAAAACAGGACTGTCGCTGTGCTCGGTGAATCAAAGAATTTTATGGAATTCCTTGAAAAGGTGTGGGGCATAACCGATTATATACAGATAACTACCGTTAAGAAAAAAGCTAATGACCGTCTTGTTTATATCGGTGATATAAAGGGAAAAAATGATAGGTATTATATTATAGTCCCGAAGATAACCAAGGATCTTGATATTCAGATGCGGCTTTACGATAATGGCTATGACGACTATGAGGACTGCTTTTTTCTTAATCACGGAAAAATATGGATAGCCAAGGGCGTGAAGGATTACAGTGACAATTACGGCAATCATGTGAGCGCTCCAAGCTGTGAGGTCGTGCTGGAAGACTATGTGTGCTGTTCGGAAATAAAGGCGGATGAGACCTGTGAGTTTGGCAATGACAGCAGGATAACCGCCAAAGTATACGGCGGCTGCTCGGTGAATATCGGCAGACACTGCGTGTTTGAGGACGGTGTGACCCTTACGGTCTTTTCTGACGGCGAGGTGCGTATAGGCAGCGGCACAAGGTTCGTAAGAGATACCGAGATCATCGTTCTTGGCGGCATGAAGCTTGAAGTTGGCAAGGACTGCCTTTTTTCGTTCGAGATAAAGATATACTGCGGAGACGGTCACTCTATATTTGATCTGGTGGAAAAGAAACGTCTTAATCCTCAGATAAAGGGCTCACCGAAGAATATCATATCCATAGGCGATCATGTATGGGTCGGCATGAGGGCGATGATCCTCAACAGGACGGTTCTCGGAAAGTGCGATATCGTAGGGGCAGGCTCTATTGTAAAGGGCGACTTTTCCAACAACTGCATTATTGCCGGCACACCCGCAAGGGTCATAAGAGAGAATATTACATGGTCGGCAAATTCTCTTAAAAACAGCCTTGACGGTATTCCAAAGGAATATATGATGATGACCGAGCATCCTTCGGAAGAGTAAGCGGCAGACCTGCAGACGGAGAGTCCGTTCCAATATCATAATAACAAGAAGGAATGAAATCGTGTATCATAATAAATTAATGTATAGAAATCTTGGCATAATTTTTATTATCGTCGGTATCGGATTGTCTGTCTTTACTATTTACAGCGTGATAGTTTCTATGTCAGCATCGCTCGAAATGGAACGGGTGAGAGATCTTGATGTAATGGTGGACGCAACTGTTACTGACGTCTGGACAGAGATACATACTCACAAGCCTAAGAACGGCGCGAGATACTCAACAACATATTATTACGGTTCGGTCGAGTATGAATATAATGGAAACAAATATAAAAATCCGAATGTGAGCTTTGAAACAATAAGCGTACACAGAGGACAAAATGTCAAAGTGTACATTGATCCGGATAATCCGTCATATTCGTTCTTTTACAGACATAAAGACGAAACGGTCAGTCTTATCATTACTTATATAGTGCTCGGGGCTTTTTCGGCGATCTCGTTTGCTGCCGCCGTAAAAATGTTCAAGATCAGTAAAAAGTTTGCTGCTGAGGAAAAAAGCAGTTCCGAAAGGTTAAGGCAGGAGATTGCAGGCGGCAGATCATATTATAATCCGAACACGCCTTATTCTTCAAACGGCGGCGGTATGCAGGGACAAGG
>CADBPE010000040.1 GCA_902796475.1 uncultured Ruminococcus sp. | reverse complement strand
AATAGAGTGTTTCGCCGTCTGCGGACGGCGAGTCAGGAGGGACTTTTGCGAAAAAGTCCCTCCCGACACCCACCGAAAACGAACTTTTTCTTTTGGGAGTTTCACGGATTCAGGTATTTATCAAACGCTGAAAAGCATGGTTCCGTATGAAGGATAAGGCCAGTGCTTAGCCGACATATTTGATTCCATCTCATCTGCTACTGCGCGCAGCGACTGCATTGCGCCAAGAACGCTCTCTTTGTAGTACATAGCATTTTCGGCAACGCCTTCAACGTCACGGGCGCCGACTACTGCCTTGTCAAGCTCATCTATCCTGTTGATAAAGCATGAAAGCAGTCTTGAGAGCTTTTTGAGCAGCTCGACCTCCGGTACGGGAACAAGATCCTCGTCTATGCCCTTGAGCAGAGAGATCGTTTCGGCAAGCTCTCTGATATAGGCAGTAACTGCGGGAACGATATCCTTTTTTGCCATATCAAGCGCAGTAAGAGCTTCGATGTTGATGATCTTTGAGTAATTTTCAAGAATGATCTCCGTTCTTGAACGAAGCTCAACGTCTGTGTAAATGCCGTACTTGCCAAAGAGCTTTACATTCTTTTCATCGGTATAATGCGGAAGCGCCTCGGGAAGTGAGCGGAAGTTCAGCAGACCTCTCTTCTTTGCCTCGGCTACCCATTCCTCGGAATAGTTGTCGCCGTTGAAGATGATCCTCTTGTGTTCAAGAAGCGTCTTTCTTACAAGCTCCTCGGCGGCAGCCTTTATGTTGTCCTTGTCCACGATCTTTTCAAGCTCATCGGCAAAGTCGCAGAGAGCATCGGCAACAATAGTATTGATTATCGTATTTGTGCAGGCAATATTCTCCGCAGAGCCTACCATTCTGAATTCAAACTTGTTTCCGGTGAAGGCAAACGGTGATGTACGGTTGCGGTCAGAGGTATCCTTTACAAAGTTCGGGAGAACATTTGCGTTTGTTTCCATTATCAGATCTTTTCTCTTGGTGTATTCCTCATTGTACATGACTGAGCGCAGCACCTCGGAAAGATCGTCGCCAAGATACATGGATATGATAGCCGGAGGCGCTTCGTTTCCGCCAAGACGGTGATCGTTGCCGGCGCTTGCTACGGCTATTCTGAGAAGATCCTGATGGTCGTCGGCAGCCCTGATGACCGCAGCGAGGAAAACAAGGAACATGATGTTCTCTCTCGGGTTCTTTGACGGGTCAAGAAGGTTCTTGCCTGTGTTTGTGGACATTGACCAGTTGTTGTGCTTGCCGGAACCGTTCACGCCTGCAAAGGGCTTCTCATGCAGCAGGCATACAAGTCCGTGCTTGTCGGCGATATCCTTCATGGTCGCCATTGTGAGCTGGTTGTGGTCGGTGGCAATATTTGAGGAATCGAATATAGGCGCAAGCTCGTGCTGTGCGGGCGCTACCTCGTTATGCTTTGTCTTTGCGTAAATGCCGTACTTCCAGAGAGCTTCATCAAGCTCCTTCATATATGCGGAAACTCTGGGCTTTATGGTACCGAAATAGTGATCGTCAAGTTCCTGACCCTTGGGAGGTCTTGCGCCGAAAAGTGTTCTGCCGCAGTAGATAAGATCCTTGCGCTTTTTGTATACTTCCTTGTCAACGAGGAAATATTCCTGTTCGGGACCTACTGTGGTGATTACCCTTTCTGTTTCGTTATCGCCCAGAACACGGAGTATTCTGAGAGCCTGTACGTTCATTACCTCCATAGAGCGCAGGAGCGGCGTTTTCTTGTCGAGTATCTCGCCGGTGTATGAGCAGAATGCTGTGGGGATACACAGTGAGCCGTCCTTAATGAAAGCGTATGAACTGGGGTCCCATGCGGTATAGCCTCTTGCTTCAAATGTAGCGCGTATGCCGCCTGACGGAAAGCTTGACGCATCAGGCTCGCCCTTGATAAGCTCCTTGCCTGAGAACTCCATGATAACGCCGCCGCCCTCGGTGGGTGTGATAAAGCTGTCGTGTTTCTCAGCGGTGATGCCTGTCATAGGCTGGAACCAGTGCGTATAGTGTGTTGCTCCGTGTTCGAGCGCCCACTCCTTCATGGAATGAGCGACCACATTGGCAACGCTTATATCCAGCGACTTACCCTCTTCGATGGTCTTTTTGAGCGCCTTATATGTGCCCTTGGGAAGGCGTTCCTTCATTGCTGCATCATTGAATACCAGACTGCCGAAAATCTCAGGTACTTTCATAAAGTCATTCTCCCTACTCAATAATATGGTAATTTTTGTAAATAAAAAAAGAGCGCAGCAGGTCAATTTGATCAACCCACAGCGCCTTTGCTGTCATTGTTCAAATTATAAAACAATATTTTGAGATTGTCAACATAGAAAACAGAATAATGCTTTTTTCAGTAGTTGCAACATTTTTTATATCCTTTGATGAAGAAATCAGGTCAAAGCGGCAAGTTGCCGGCGCAGAGCCTGCGCTCCCGATTTCGTGCTGAAAGATAAACAAGTTTGAAAAAAGCAGCCCGCACCAAAATATCAAACAAAAAACCACAACACAAAAGTTTCGCTCAAGCCTTTTCAAAGGCTTGCAGGTTCCAAGGGCAGCGCCCTTGGTCGCTGCCCGCAGGCAGCGAAATCCCTATGCTGCAAGCGCTCCGCAGGGCGTCCCCTACTAACGGTTCGATAAAAGCCCCCCGCCGCCGGAACGAAACTTTTGTGTTTTGGTTTTTGGAAAGTTAGCTTATTCCGTAAATTTCATTCTTCGAAAAGCGGAATTTTTTTCTTGCAATTTTATTAGCTGTATAGTATAATATTAGGAGTATACAGTGGGCTTTTGGGCTTGCTCCTTTTGGCCCTCGTTTTGTACATTTCTTAACAGGAGGAAATATTTATGATTACAGCAGGCGATTTCAGAAACGGCGTTACGTTTGATATGGACGGACAGGTCGTTACTATTGTTGAATTCCAGCACGTTAAGCCCGGTAAGGGCGCAGCTTTCGTCCGTACAAAGATCAAGAACGTCATCACAGGTGCCGTTGTTGAAAAAACCTTTAACCCCAATGATAAGTATCCTACCGCTTTCATCGAGAGAAAGGATATGGAGTACCTCTACAATGACGGCGATCTCTATTATTTCATGGATATGGAAAGCTATGAGCAGATCCCGATCAGCGCTTCTGTTCTCGGCGATAACTTCAAGTTCGTTAAAGAGAATATGCAGTGCAAGATACTCTCCTATAAGGGCAGCGTTTTCGGCGTTGAGCCTCCTACATTCGTTGTTCTGACCGTTACTCAGACTGACCCCGGATTCAAGGGCGATACGGCTACCAATGTTACCAAGCCCGCTACTCTTGAAACAGGCGCTGAGATCAAGGTGCCGCTCTTTATCAATGAGGGCGACCAGATCCAGATCGATACAAGAACAGGCGAGTATATGTCAAGAGCCTGATCTTGCGACCTTATTTCGGAGGGCAATAAAATGAAAATTACGGAAAAAGCAGCTTATGTTAAGGGCCTTGTGGAAGGCCTTGAGCTTGACCCCAAGGATAAGCAGACAAAGGTGTTCAAGGCACTTGTAGACCTCGTGAACGAGATGGCTCAGGAAATATCTGACCTTGAACAGTGCTATGACGATGTCTGTGACCAGATAGATGCTCTCGATGAGGATCTTGCAGGGGTTGAAGATGTTCTCTATGATGACGATGAGGACGAGGACGGTCTTGACGGCGTTTGCAGCTGCGGCTGTGAGGACTCTGCTTATGAAGTGACATGTCCTACCTGCGGCGCAGTGATCGGTCTTAATGAGGACGACCTCGGAAAGGGCGGCATGACCTGCCCAAAGTGCGGCGAGACACTTGAGTTCGACTATGACGAGGACGAGCTTGACGATAAGGACGACGCTGAAACGGAAAGCGACAAGCTTGACTGATCAGTGAGTGGATTTTGCGGAATCTTGCAAATGCAGGCAGGATTCCGCTTTTTGGTTATAGCCGGAAAGGAATGATATCTGATGCTCATTCATCTTTTAAGACAGGGTATGGACATTACCTCGGTGATAGTCTATATTCTTTCGGTCCTGATGATCATTTTTCTCATAAACCCCATACATGAGTGCGCTCACGGTTTTATCGCCTACAAATTGGGCGACAGAACAGCCAAAAACAACGGCAGACTCACGCTTAATCCGATAGCCCATCTTGACTATATGGGCGCCATTACCATGCTTCTTGTCGGTTTCGGTTGGGCAAAGCCTGTTCCTGTAAATCCAAGGAATTTCAAAAATCCAAGGCTCGGCATGCTGCTTACGGCGCTGGCGGGTCCTGTGTCAAATCTGCTTGCCGCTGTTCTCGGCGGTCTGATAATGAATGCGATCTATACCGTTATGATAAAAAACGGCAGCTTTATATATTTTAAAGGCTCTATCTATATGAGCAGCGGCTTTGAACTGGGCGCTATGAATTATGTGTTTTTGTTCATAGAATTTTTTATATTGATAAATATTTCGCTTGCGGTATTTAACCTTATTCCTATTCCGCCGCTCGACGGCTCAAAGATACTCTTTTCCTTCCTGCCGTCCTCTGTCGCTTATAAGGCTCAGCGCTATGAGATGTATATTTCCGTTATACTGCTGATCCTGGTGGTTACAGGCGGACTCAGCAATTTAATCTACCCTGTTCAGAGTTGGCTGTACGGACTGATAAACCAGCTTACAGCGCTTCCTTTTTCCTGGGCATGGTAAACAGGAGAATGCGCATTGGAAAAGCTTTCCTACAAAACAGACGTGTTTGAAGGTCCTCTCGACCTTCTTCTGCATCTGATAGAAAAAAACAAACTCAATATTTATGATATACTCATCTCTGACCTGCTTGACCAGTACATGGAGCAGATAAGCATTATGCAGCAGCAGGATCTCGATATAGCCGGCGAATTCCTTTCGATGGCGTCCAGACTGATACAGATAAAATCCGCTATGCTGCTGCCAAAATACGAGGAAGCCGAGGAAATGCGCAGAGAGCTTTCCGGTCAGCTGATAGAGTACCGTAAGTGCAAGCGTGTGGCGGCTATGCTTTCGGCGGAGATAAGCTTTGACAGCTATTGCCGTGAGCCTGCAAAGATAAAAGCGGATATGAAATATAAGCGTATTCACGAGCCGGACTATCTTATTCCTGCATATCTTTCGGCTGTCGGCAGGGGAAAGATAAGGATACCCCCGCCCAAGGATGCTTTTTCGGGTATTGTCACACGCAGGATAGTATCCGTAAGCTCAAAGATATACAGCGTTATCCGCAAGCTGCGCAAAGGAGAGCAGCGCCCTTACCGTGAAATGTTTGACGACGCTTCCGACAAGAGCGAACTTGTCGCCACCTTCCTTGCCATACTTGAACTTATCAAGGGCAAAAGGGTCCGTGTTATCGGTGACGGCGAGGACTGCGAGCTTATTCTGAATGTTGATCCGGATGTTCAGGGCGACATTCCTGAGTAAATTTTGCTGCCGGATGTTATTGTATTGTACAGGTGGTGAAACATAATGGAACGAGCAAAACTGAAAAGTACGATCGAAGCTGTAATTTTCGCCTGCGGCGCTCCCGTAGAGGCTGAGAGGATAGCTCAGGCGCTGGAGATCAGCACGGACTATGCCGCCGATATATGCGAGGAGCTTGTGCGTGACTATTCCGCCGCCGAAAGAGGCATACGCATAGTCAGGTTAAACAAAAGCTATCAGATGTGTACCCGTGAGGAATATGCCGAGCCGATAAGGACAGTCATGGATATAAAGCGCAATTCTCCGCTTTCGCAGGCAGCCGCTGAGGTGCTGGCAGTTATTGCGTATAACCAGCCTGTTACCAAGGCTTTTGTGGAGCAGGTACGAGGCGTGGACTGCTCCGGCGTTATAAGCGGACTTATCTCAAGGCAGCTTATCGAAGAAAAGGGACGTCTTGAACTGCCCGGCAGACCGCTGGTATACGGCACTACGGAGCATTTTCTCAGGTGCTTCAATATTTCGTCTATTGATGAACTGCCCCCTCTGCCTGATGATGACGAGAATGAAGCCGTATCCGAAAAAAGCGAGCTGACCTTGGAGGATTATATATCGGCGCAGGAAAATAATGACGAAGGGACAGCGGAACAGGGTGAAAAGAAATGAATGTATTTTTGCTGATACTTGCAGGCATCATTCTTATAATACTTCTGCTGCTTTTGTGTCCGCTTTCGTTCAGGATAGTATATGACGACAAGGTTCGTCTGAAGGTGGGATACTTTTTCCCTGTTTTCAATATCCCGCTTGAAAAAAAGGAAATAACCGATCCGAAGAAGCTTGAAAAGCTACAAAAAAAGCAGCAGAAAAAAGAGGAAAAGAAAAAACGCGCCGAAGAAAAAAAGCGGCTGAAGGAAGAAAAGCTCCGAAAAAAGCTTGAAGCTCAGGGAAAAGCTCTGCCGGAAAAGAAGCCCAACTTCATTGTAAAAACCATTAAGGAGGAAGGGCTTTCGGGACTTATGGAGCTGCTCGGTGAGATCGCGCACATTATCGGCGGACTGATGAAGAAGATCACGGACAATCTTGTCATATCAAAAATGGATCTGCAGATAGCCGCTGCAAGCGAGGACGCCGCTCAGACAGCCATACTTTACGGCAGGATATGCAGCGCAGTCTACCCGCTTATAAACTTCATTTCCGGTCATGTAAAGAAATGCAGGCATCACGAGCGTATCGCTCCGGTTTTTACTGCCGAAAAGACGAGGGTATATTTTGAGATGAAGGCAAGGATACTCCCGTTTTACATTCTCAGCGGAGCGGTTAAGGCGGGACTGAAGTTTCTTAAAACCATGCTTTCAAAAAAAGTCTCCGGAATTGATCCGTAAATTGATTTCCTGTTCAAACAAATTAAATCTCTTGCAAAAATCAATAAGCTGTATTATACTAATCAGTATAAGCATAAAAATCCAGAAATTATAAAAGGCGGTGTTTATTATGAGTGATCGTCCTATCGAAGGTCTGATGGGTACAACACTTGAAAAGATCAAGGACATGGTGGATGTCAACACTATTGTCGGCACACCTATCACGGCTCCCGGCGGAACAACTGTTATACCTGTATCAAAGGTCATGTACGGCTTTGCATCGGGCGGCTCCGAGTTCAACAACAAGCACGAGGGAAAGGATAATCTCTTCGGCGGCGGCGCGGGCGCAGGCGTTACCATTACTCCTATCGCTTTCATCGCTATCACAAAGGATGATGTAAAGCTGCTCAATGTTACCAATTTCAAGGATTCTCAGGACAGAGCAGTAGGTCTTGTTCCCGAACTGGTGGATAAGATCGTAGGTCTTTTCAAAAAGGATAAGTCCGAGAAAAAGGACGAGGAAAAATCCGAGGGATCCGAAGCTGCCGAAACCGGCATTGACGACCCCAAGGTATAATTATTGCTGATTAAGAGCCTGCCCTGCGCATATAAATGTTTACAGATATTTATATAGATCATGGGCAGGTGGTTTTTTGTTTATAAGGAAATTTACTGCGGCGGTTCTTGCTGCCGCTCTGCTTTTGTGGACGTCAGGCTTTGGCGGCGCCGTTAAGATACCCGACAACGAGCTTTCTCTGAGCGCTGAGTCGGCAATACTTATCTGCGCCGACAGCGGACAGGTGCTTTACGAAAAGGATCCCGACCGCAAAATGGCAATAGCGAGCATCACCAAGATAATGACAGCCGTTATTGCTCTCGAATACGCCGAAAACGACGACAAAGAAATACGATTCACAAAGGATATGTGCGCCGAGGGGTCAAGCCTTTATCTTAAAGAAGGCGAGGTGCTCACGCTTTCGCAGCTTACTGCGGGAATGATGTGCGTTTCGGGCAATGACGCCGCCAACGCCGTTGCTGTGGGCATTGCAGGCAGTCTTGATAAATTTGCGGCTCTTATGAACGAGAAAGCGGCATTGTTAGGCATGGGCGGCACTCATTTTGTAACGCCCTCCGGTCTGGACGATGAAGAACATTACTCGACAGCCCGTGACATGGCTTTGCTTTGCAGATACGCTATGTCAATGGAAAGCTTCCGGCGGATAGTTTCACAAAAAAATATTACCGTGAGCTATGTTTCTCCTGAGGGCAAGACCCAGAGCTGTACAAATCACAACAAGCTGCTCTCGGCATACGAGGGCTGTATCGGCATTAAAACAGGATTCACTAAAAAAGCGGGGAGAACTCTCACGTCATGCGCAGAAAGGGACGGCGTCAGGCTCATTGCCGTGACGCTCAAAGCGCCCGATGACTGGAACGATCACAGAAAGCTGCTCGACTGCGGCTTTTCGATGACCGAGGGAATAAAAGCCGTTTCTGCAGAGCAGTGCTTTGAGCTTCCAGTTGTCGGCGGAAAATCGGACGTTATTGCCGTGAAGCCTGAAAATGACTGTATCTGCGCAGTTGTAAACGGCAGACCGCAGGAGATAAGAGTGAGGGTATTCATGCCTCATTTTGTTTATGCGCCGCAGAAAAAAGGACGTTTTGCCGGCAAAATATGCTGTTATATAAACGGTATCAAGGCTGCCGACACAGGGCTTGTTTATGCAGAGGATATAGAATTCGATACCTAAAAGGATGAGGATATTATGGAAAGCAAGGATAAGATCAGGATACAGAAAATCATTTCGGAAGCGGGCATTGCGTCCCGCAGAAAGGCGGAGGAGCTTATTGTACGAGGCGCAGTTACCATAAACGGCAAACGCGCGCAGCTTGGAGAAAAAGCCGATCCTTACAAGGATAAGATCGTTGTGGCCGGCAGGACTATCACTGTGCGCCGGGACGCCAGAAAGTACTATGTCATGCTGCACAAGCCGAGAGGGTTCATCACCACAATGAGCGATGAAGGCGGCAGAAAATGTGTTGCCGAGCTTATTGATGATATCCCCGCAAGACTTTTCCCCGTCGGCAGACTTGACCGTGATTCCGAGGGACTGCTTTTTATGACGAATGACGGCGATTTTGCCAACATGATAAGCCACCCTTCAACACACTTTGCCAAGACATACCGTGTCACCGTACACCCTGCCATTACCGAGGAACAGCTTACCGCACTGACCACCGGCGTTATGGTGGACGGCAGGAAGTCCATGCCGGCGTCCATAAGGGTAATAACTGCGGAAAAGGAGCGCACAGTGCTGGAGATAATTCTTGAAGAAGGCCGCAACAGACAGATACGCAAGATGTGCGAGGCGATAGGGTTGGAGGTCGCAAGGCTGAAAAGGACTGCGATAGGTCCGGTAAAGTTAGGAATGCTGCAGCCGGGGAAGTGGCGTGAGCTAACGCCGGACGAGATGAGAGCGATAAGGGCATATCATAAAAAGCTGGAAGCAAAGAAAGCAAACACAAACGAGCAGTGAACATTTCCGCCGTTTCGGAGCTTCATCCGAAGGCTGATCTATCTTATAAAATAAAAATTCAGCAGCACACCGTGTTTACGGCGCGCTGCTGTTTTGTTTTTGGCTATGATTATTTCGCAACTATGTTTACAAGCTTGCCCTTTACATAGATCTCCTTGACTATGCTCTTGCCTTCAATGAGAGGCATGATCTTTGCGGAGTTCTTCGCAAGCGCCAGAGCACCTGCCTGATCTATGTCAACAGGAACCATGATCTTGTCACGGACCTTGCCGTTGATCTGTACGGCGATCTCTACGGCTTCGTCTATACACTTGCTCTCGTCATACTCCGGCCACGGCGCAACAGATGCAAAACCGCTGCCAAGCTTTGCCTGCTCCCATACCTCCTCGGCTGCATGGGGCGCAAAGGGACTCATCAGAACAGTAAAGGTCTTCAGCTCCTCTTTGGTAACGGAGCCGGCAGCATAAATGTCATTAATGAGCGACATCATAGCGGCAATTGCTGTGTTGAATTTCAGGGTCTCGATATCCTCGCCGACCTTCTTGATGGTCTTATGGAAGGCTGATTCCAGCTCGGGACGCATAGCGTCACCCTTTACCATGCCTTCAAGTCCGCAGAAACGCTCGATAAAGCGGCGGCAGCCCTTTATGCTGCTGGAATTCCAGGGCGCAGCATTTTCAAAATCACCGATGAACATCTCAAACATACGCATGGTGTCTGCGCCGTAGGTGTTCACGATATCGTCAGGGTTTACTACGTTGCCTCTTGACTTGCTCATCTTTTCGCCGTTCTCGCCAAGGATCATGCCGTGACTGGTGCGCTTTGCGTAAGGCTCCGGTGTGGGAACTACCTTGATGTCATAAAGGAACTTGTGCCAGAAACGGCTGTACAGCAGGTGAAGCGTGGTGTGCTCCATGCCGCCGTTGTACCAGTCAACGGGCGACCAATATTTAAGAGCTTCTTCGCTTGCAAGAGCGTTGTCGTTGTGGGGATCCATATATCTCAGGAAATACCATGAGGAGCCTGCCCACTGCGGCATTGTGTCGGTTTCGCGCTTGGCGTCGCCGCCGCACTTGGGACACTTGGTATTTACCCAGTCGGTCATCTTTGCCAGCGGTGACTCGCCGTTATCTGTGGGCTCGTAGGATTCTACCTCAGGCAGCTCCAGCGGAAGCTCGCTTTCGGGTACGGCAACAGCGCCGCAGCAAGGACAATGTACTATCGGGATAGGCTCGCCCCAGTAACGCTGACGTGAAAATACCCAGTCACGCAGCTTGAAGTTCACCTTTGCTCTGCCTTTGCCGGTCTTTTCCAGCTCTTCGGTTATCCTCTTCTTTGCGTCATCGACCGACAGACCGTTGAGATATCCGGAATTTACAAGAATACCGGTAGCGCAGTCGGTGAAGGCTTCCTTCTGAACGTCCTCGCCGCCCTTTACTACCTCGATGATGGGCAGGTCAAACTTTTTCGCAAAGTCATGGTCACGGGTATCGTGTGCAGGAACAGCCATGATAGCGCCTGTGCCGTATGATACCAGAACATAGTCTGAAATGAATATCGGTATCTGCCCGCCGTTTACGGGGTTGATAGCCTCTACTCCGCTGATGCGCACACCTGTCTTGTCCTTGGCGACCTCGGTGCGCTCAAAGTCGGATTTTCTTGCGGCGGCTTCCTGATATGCCCTTATCTCGTCCATGTTGTTTATAACACCGGCAAGCTTTTCGATAATGGGATGCTCAGGTGAGATTACCATGTATGTTGCGCCGAAAAGCGTATCCGGACGGGTGGTATATACGGTAAGAGTGTCGCCCGTTGTGGTGGTGAAGTCTACCTCGGCGCCTGTTGAACGGCCTATCCAGTTCTTTTGCTGAGCCTTTACTCTGTCGGGATAGTCTACCAGATCAAGATCGTTGATGAGCCTGTCTGCATAGGCGGTGATCTTCAGCATCCACTGGGATTTTACCTTTCTGACGACCTCGCTGCCGCAGCGCTCGCATACGCCGTTTACGACTTCCTCGTTTGCAAGCACGCACTTGCATGAGGTACACCAGTTGACTGCCATTTCTTTTTTATATGCAAGACCGTTTTCAAAGAGCTTGAGGAATATCCACTGTGTCCACTTGTAGTATTTGGGGTCGGTGGTGTTTATTTCTCTGCTCCAGTCGAAGGAGATGCCGAGTGACTGGAGCTGGCTCTTGAAACGAGCCACGTTTTTCTCTGTTACTGTTTTGGGATGAACATGGTTCTTGATAGCGTAGTTCTCTGTGGGCAGACCAAAGGCGTCCCAGCCGATGGGGTAGAGCACGTTGTAGCCCTGCTGTCTGCGCTTTCTTGCAACGATGTCAAGAGCCGTGTATGATCTCGGGTGTCCTACATGAAGTCCCTGTCCTGACGGATAGGGGAACTCTATGAGCGCATAGAATTTTTTCTTGTCGGTGGAATTTTCGGCATGGAAAATACCGGCTTCTTCCCACCTTTGCTGCCATTTGGCTTCAATACTTTTGTGGTCGTACTTCAATTCTGTTCTCTCCTTTTATTTTCCTTTAAGGAAGCCTGCGCTCCCTTAAATTTCTGCTTATATTATCGTATCAGGTCAGCCGATAGACAAAAACACGCATTATGCTTCGGGGAAAAGCTCTTCAAGCGGCATATCCTCAATATCGGAAATGTCTACCTTCTCGCCGTCCTGCCACAGACGCTCAAGGCTGTAATATTCTCTTGCTTCTTCGGAAAATACGTGAACTATTACGTCAACGTAATCGAGAAGTATCCATGAATCCGAACGGTAACCCTCAATATGGCTCACGCTCACGCCCAGATTGTCGAGCCTGAATTCAACATTGTCCGCAAGGCTTTTTACATGAGTTGTGGACGAGCCTGTTGCAATAACGAAATAATCCGCTATTGATGAGATATCGGTTATTTTTATTACTTTTATTTCTATGCCTTTTCTCTCGGATAGTGCTTTTGCGGCAGCCCGTGCCGTTTCAAGTGTTGTCATTGTTTTTCCTCCTGATCTTTGCTGCGTTTATCTTTCCTTGTTTTTTGCCTTTGCTCTGAGCGCAGCCATCTCGTTATAACCGGCAAATGTATCGGGGGCTATGGTTATTTTCCTTTGCGCAAGGTCTGATATCGTAAACGACATTCCTTCAAGCACAGCCTCGTCCAGACTTTTGTCGGCTATGCGGCGCATTCTGTCCACACCGTCATAGTCACGGTCGGCAGAGGTGAAGTCGGCCACGAATATGACCTTGTCAAGGAGCGTCATGCCTGCTCTTCCGGTAGTGTGGTAGCGTATGGCGTCTATTATCTCCCGGTCGGTGATGTCAAGCTCCACCTGAACATAGGCACTGCCGGAAATAGCATGCCACAGCTTTGGAGAATCCTGCTCCATTTCGGTAAGCGTTATGCCCGCTCTGCGGATGTATGACATCTGCTCGGGACCGTCGGTCTCTTTTGTAGCATCGTGAAGAATACCCGCAAGCTCTGCCTTGTTTTCATCTGCGCCGTATTTTTTGGCAAGCCTTACGGCTTCCTTTGCCACATTCTTTGAGTGCTTGAAGCGCGCAGGCTTCATTCTCATGCTGATAATGTCCTCATAATACTTAAAACTCATGTTAACCAGCTCCAGATATGCAATGTTCGTGTATATTATAGCAACATTTTATCATTCTTTCAAGACGAACATTACATTTTTTCATGGTTTTTGAATGAGCGAAAATTAGTCTTGGAGGGCTCTGCCCTCCAAACCACCCGCAAGGGACTCTGTCCCTTGACCCTGCAAGCCTTTGAAAAGGCTTGAGCGAAACTTTTGTGTTTGGTTTTTGGTTTGATATTTTTGGGCGCGGGGAATAGAGGCTACATTTGTTTATCTGTGAACGCGAAATCGGGAGCGCAGGCTCTGCGCCAAGCCTTTGAAAAGGCTTGAGCGAAACTTTTGTGTTGTGGTTTT
>CADBPE010000039.1 GCA_902796475.1 uncultured Ruminococcus sp. | reverse complement strand
CCAAGGGCGCTGCCCTTGGAACCTGCAAGCCTTTGAAAAGGCTTGAGCGAAACTTTTGTGTTGTGGTTTTTGGTTTGATATTTTGGGAGCGCAGGCTCTGCTCTGCGCTGCGCCGCGATCCCCAAAAAACGTGTTTAATTAAGCGCTAAACCTTTATATCAGACTTTGCTGATGATAAGGATAGAAACGAGAAGACCGTAAAGAGCAACGCCTTCGCCAAGAGCAACGAAGATAAGAGCCTTACCGAATGCCTTGGGGTCCTCGCTGGTCGCGCCGATAGCCGCAGGAGCAGCGTTGCCTACTGCTATGCCGCCGCCGATGCCGGAAATACCCGTTGCCAGAGCAGCGCCGAGCATTGCCATGCCGAATGCCATGCCGTCCTTGGGAACAGCTGCGGCTGCCGGATCGCCCTCAGCAGCAAAAGCAGTGATAGCCGCAACGGAAAGGCATACTGCGCCGACTGCCGCAAATGAAACTATCTGAGAAAGTACGGCTCTTTTGGGTGAACGTCTGCCGCGTGAAACCGTCTTATAGGCATAGATGACAGAGCCTGTAAGGAACAATACGGGAACTGCAAGTAATATATAATCCAATATAACCATAATGTGGAACCTCCGTTTGATCTTTCTTCAGGCGGTCTCCTGAGCAGAGCGAGCCTGCGGAAGACTGCCTGTGATTTTATTTTGTTCTCTTTGCAGCAACAGGAGTAAACGGCCTGCCTTCTCCGATGTAGAAGCGGCTGAATATCTCGTAGTAGTCGAGCCTGAGTACCTGTATTGCTACAAGAAGCGCCTCCAGAGCCATAACTATACCGTTGCCGATGATGAGTATGAGAGTATATCCCACAACTCCGCCTACCATTTCGGCAAGTGTGAACACCACAAGCATCATGCCGGCGTGAACAAGGATATATGCGCCTACACGAAGGAATGACATGGTGTTGGTAACATAGCTCAGGCACATTTCAAACAGCTCAAAGAAGCTCTGAGTGCAGTATTCGCCCCAGCTGTGAGGCTGCCAGTTCTTCTTTTTGCTGCAGAGCTTGCCGAGCGGCTCTCTGAGGAACATGAGTATAAGTGGCAAGACTATAAGGCAGAGGATATAGGCAATGTTCATTACCTCGATGCCAAAGAGCATCTGACACACAAGACCAGCCACCAGCGATATATAGAACACAAAGCCGGATATTCCGTTAGCCCCGAAGAAAGCACTTTCGTAGTCGCGCCGCTTCAGGGACGAAACAATGTTGACGATCATGGCGACAGCAATGGTAACTATGCCTATGGCAACAGAGCCGTATATGATAAGATTGATGCTGTCCGGCTTCATGACCTCGATAAGCTTGCCCTCGGTGCCGAATATTGCCTGATGTACGGGCGTGAGCAGATCCTCAAAGCCGAATACGGAGCCGTACAGGAAACCGAAGATCATGCCCATTATGCCGCAGGGCACAAGTATGCGTCCGATCTCCATTTTTTTGAACTTGTACATGAGGGCGCCGACAAGAGCAACTATAAAGCCCTGTCCCACATCTCCGAACATGATGCCGAAGAAAAGCGTATATGTGAAAGCCACGAAGGTCGTAGGATCCACCTCGTTGTGGCAGGGCAGACCATACATTTTTACATAAAATTCATAGCGTCTTATAAAAGGCGGGTTCTTCATAATGACAGGCGGCTTTGCGCCCCGAACGTCCTTTGGATCCGTCACCGAATATTCAACGCTTTTGATATTGCTGAGTTTGCCGGTAAGCTCCTTTTCCTTTTCGGCGGGTATCCAGCCGGTAAGTATGAAGCTCTTGTGATAACGGTAGGCAAAGCGCTTTATTTCATTGTAGGAATCAAGCTCCTCCAATTTGGTGTAGCATTCCTGACAGATATTTTTCTCCTTTTCCCAGAAGGAAGAATTTACGCTCTGAGCATCCCTGAGCTTTTCCTGAAGCTCGCTCTGCTTTGACTGTAATGATCTGAGGTAGTCGTCCGGCTTTCCCGCTATCGGCGGCACTTCAAGACGCTCGAAGAACAGGGAAGAGAACAGCCTGTCGATCTCGTCCTTCTGTTCGGGAATGGTAAAATAAGCGCCCCAGTAATGCGTGTCGTCGTTTGTAAACGGGAAGAAAATAGCATACTGGTTAGACGAATACTCCGAAAGCTTTTCATAGCTTTCCTTGGGCAGTCTGCCGAAGTTCGGAGTAATATATCTGCAGCCTGCGATCTCCGAAAAATCTATATCGCAGCCCTTGAAATGCTCGACCTGTTCGATAGAGCGCCTGCATTCGTCTATTTCCTGTTCGATAAGCACCTTGCGGCTTATCATGTCCTCCGTTTTGTCAACGAAGGTCTTAACGTAATCAAGTACATCGCTTTCCGTGAGATCATCCCTCACCGTATCGGCATATCCAAGCTCAAATCCTGCAAGCTCGCAGGCGTCTTTAAGCTGCTGTATAGGCTGGGTGTAGGGATTCTTTTCATTCAGCGGCACGAAATTCTTCGTGTCTGAATAGAACAGCATGGCGTCGTCGGGCTGAAAGGAGCAGGAATCTCCGCACAGCTTCACAACGCTGTCAAGCTCCGGCATCAAGCCGATGATACTGATAGCCTTGACTGGTTTTACAGACAAAGTATCACCTCCTTTGATTTTATCTTACGGGAAGCTTCTGCTTCTCGTCAGCAGACAATCCGTAGCGGGTCGCCTCGATAAGATTGATAATGTTGCGCACCTCTATCTGTTTCAGATAGATGTATGAGATCATTACGATCGTCGGGTTGGGGGAGAGCCTGAGATGGTGCTTACAGTAGGCATTGATAAGCGCATAGGATATCTGCGTGTTATCGTAATACTGCAGCTTTGACAAAGGACCTCCGAGGTAGGTCGAACGCGCAAGCTCGTAAACATCATGGATATCTTCGGCGCTGCAAAGGTCGTCCATCACCTTTCCGGAAAGCTTTCCGAACGGTATCAGCATCGACCGTACAGTTTTGCTGTCCAGAGCATGATATTTTTTGAGCCTTAGTATGCGTTCAAGGTTTTCAAAGTCAAACACGGAGTTGAAAAGGTCACGCAGCTCCTTTTGCTCGGCTTTGTTTTTCAGCTTAGAGATCTCCTCCATAGCCATGCTGTAATTTTTGTTGTTCAATGCTATGTCGATCTCGGCTATCCTGATCGCCTCGCCCTCTTTCGGACGGAAGGGAAGCAGGACCTGATAATATTTTGTGCGCTGCGTTACCCTGAGCAGGTCATCGTATGATCTTACTCCTGCCAGATCTTTAAAGCTGAGCTCCGTAAACTTGTCAAGGGAAAGCGGCATTGACAAAGCATACTCTTCGGGTTTTCCGATATTCAGCATCATAAGGCAGCGTACTATCTGTTCGATACCCAGCTTTGCGGTCACGAAATCCGAAACAGCCAGCGCATCGTCCGATGTATATCTTGAAAGTGCGAAAACGTCAAGATAGACCTCCTGACGCAGCAGCGGTTCAAGCTGACCTCGGTGAGTTTCGGTTTCATTCAGACCTGTGAGCGCTCTTGAATAGCAGGTACGGGTCTTGAGGTAGCCTGCCACTTCGGCAACGCTCCTGCACTCCACAAGCTGTCTGTAATCCTGATCCTTCAGACATTTTCCGTACATTGCGCGGGACTTTGCAAGGACTGCATTACAGGATCTTGAAGACATATTCTTTCACAGCTCCTTTCCTGCGCCGTTCATAAGCGGCAAAACAGCGTTATTCACCCACGACCCTTGCGACGATATCATCGACCCACTGATCGCCCTTTTGGGCATAAACGCTTTCAAGCCTTTGGATAACAGCGCTGTCACGCTCCTCTATCTTTTTCAGGGCAGCGTCGGCTTTTTTCTGAGCAGCCTGCCGGTTGCTGGCAACTCTTTTTTTAGCGCGTTCGAGATAGTCATTCTTCATGCTTTCACGCTTGGCAATGACCTTGTTCTCAAAATCGAGCTTTTTCTGCTGAGCCTGCGCCGTCATGTCACGGGCTTTTTTGTCCATTTCGACAATTCTGGCTATCATATCTTCCAAGGATAAACACCCCCTTATAAAAACAAAGGCATAGAGAAGAAAAGGCAAGCCTGTTCTTTTCTATACCTGCTTTCCGTATAATATTATACTCCCGTTCAGTAATATTTACAAGAGACAAATCCAAAATTTTGACAAAATGACAGAAGACCTTCCCGCCGCAGCGCAGAAGGTCTTTATGCAGTTATCTTTCCTTATAGTTGCCCAGAAACGAAAATTCGCTCAGTTCGTCAGAAAGCGCCCGCATCAGCGGCATTGTATTCTGATCCTTCATGTTTCCGGAAAAATCCAGATAGAACATATACTCAAAGTCCGTTCCGGGTTTCGGCCTTGATTCGATCTTTGTCAGATTCAGCCCGTCAGCGGCAAAGCGGCACAATATATTATAAAGCGAACCGGTCTTGTGCGGCAGCGAAAAGCACAGACTTATCTTGTCTGCGTCGTCCTCGATGTAAAGCTCCTTTGAGATCACCATGAACCTTGTCGTGTTGTCCGGCACATTCTGAAATCCGGTGAGCAGCACTTCAAGACCGTATTTCTCGGCGGCTTCCCTTGAGCATATTGCGGCAATGCCTTCCTTTTCTGTCTGAGCAGCCATCTGCGCGGCAGCCGCGGTGCTCTGATATTCCTCATGCCACAGTCCTCGTGAACGCAGATAATCCGAACACTGCAAAAGAGCCTGACGGTGCGAATATACCTTTTTCACGTCTTCAAGCCGTGTGCCCTTCTTTGCGGCAAGACAGTGATCTATTGAAATATGTATGGCGGAAACAATATAATACCGGTATTTCAGCATAAGGTCATAGACCTCTGTAACGGAGCCTGCGGTGCTGTTCTCAATGGGGACCACGCCGAACTGCGCTTCGTCACGCTGGATAGCCGCAAAAACATCGTGAAACGACGGATAATACACAGGCTCCGCATCAGGAAAAACAGCGGCGCACGCTCTGCCGGCGTAAGTACCGGGAACTCCAAAGCAGGCAAGCTTCAGATTGCTTCTGCGGTACGGGATATCCTTTTTTGCGGAAATTATGGTATTTCTCAGTTCCTCGCCGCTGCCCAGAAGCTCATGCTGCAAAGCTCTGCTCAGTTCCATGATCGCTGCGTAAAGCTGTCTTGCGGCGGGACCGTATTTTCCGGCTCTTTCCTCTGCCTTGTCAAGGATATTCAGCTCTCTTTCAGGGTCGAATATCCTCATGCCGTTTTCCAGCTTGTATTCCGCAACGCTTAGCGAACAATCCATTCTTTTCGAAAACAGCTCCGCTATCTGACTGTCGATGCTGTCTATCTCTTTTCTGATCTCGTTAAGATTCATAGCTTTCCGACCTCCTTCAAAAGCTCTGTCACTGCAAGAGCCGCAGCCGATTCGATGACCGGCACAGCCCTCACCACGATACATGGGTCATGGCGGCCCTTTACCGAAATTACGGTATCGGTCTTTTCTTCAAGATCAACGGTTTTCTGCTCACGGGCGATAGAGGGAGTCGGCTTCATGGCAGTGCGGAAAATGATCGGCATGCCCGAACTGATACCTCCCAGTATACCGCCGTGATTATTGGTACGGGTCTTTACCGTATCGCCGTCATAGTAAAATTCATCGTTGTTTTCGCTGCCCCTGAGAGCCGAGCCGTCAAAGCCGGAGCCGAATTCTATGCCCTTTACCGCAGGCACACCGAAAATAACGGACGAGATCACATTTTCTATTCCGTAAAACATGGGTGAGCCTGCACCGGCAGGCATTCCGGTTATGGCACATTCTATTGTGCCGCCGATACTGTCGCCCGAAAGACGGCATTCTTCGATTAAAGCCCTCATGCTTTCCTCACGGCTCTGGTCTATAAGTCCGAATACGGCTCCGGAAAGCCTTTCCATAAGTTCGTCAGGGATATCGGCGCCGCAGAAGCGCTCATCGTTTATACTGCCTATCGAAGCGATATGAGCGGCTATCTTTATGCCTCTGCGCTCCAGTATCTGCCGGCAGACGGCGCCCGCAAAGACAATCGGCGCAGTAAGTCTTGCCGAGAAGTGACCGCCGCCCCGCACATCGTTAAAGCCGCCGTATCTGACAGAGCCGGTATAATCGGCATGACCGGGTCTTGGACGTATCATAAGTCCGCTGTAATCCTGCGAGCGGGTGTTGGTATTTCTTATCACGGCGCAAAGGGGAGCGCCGGTGGTCGTATCGTCAAGCATACCCGACAGTATTTCAGGGAGATCCTTTTCAAGTCTGGGAGTTGCCGCCTTATCCTTTCCGGGCGCACGTCTGCCCATCTGAGCAAGCAGAGCGTCCATGTCTATTTTTTCGCCCGCCGGCAGACCGTCGATCACTATGCCTATGCCGTTTCCGTGACTTTCGCCGAATACCGATATTTTAACATAATTGCCCCAAGATGACATAAACCTTCCTCCAACCTTTTTCTTTGACCTGCTTTATATTCGTTCATGTTTCAGCCGGAACGATCCTGCATACGCCGCCAAGTCTTTTAAGATCCTCAAAAAATGAGGGATAGGACTTGTTTACGCTTTCCATGTCCGAGATGATTATATCGCCGTCACAGCGGCATGACGCTGCCGACATTGACATTACGATACGGTGATCGTTGCAGCCTTCAACGGAACCGCCTTTCAGTGTTTTGACGCCCTTGATGATAAGTCCGTCGGGCGTTTCCCGTATGTCTGCGCCAAGACGGGTGAGAGCGTCCGTCATTGCGGCAAGACGGTCACATTCCTTTATCCTCAGACGCTCGGCGCCGGTTATATGGGTCACGCCCTCGCAGAGAGCCGCAGTTACGGCAAGGGCAGGCACCATATCGGGAATGTTTTCGGCGTTGATGTCCGTACCGTGAAGCTCGCCGCCTTCGATAGTGATGCTGCCGTCCGGACTTTCGGCAATGCGGGCGCCGAAGCGGGAATATATCTCCACACAGGCTTTGTCGCCCTGATATGAAGAGCTGTCCAGATTATCAATGGTGATATGTCCGCCGAGAGCAGCGGCAGTCATAAAAAACGCAGCCTGCGACCAGTCGCCTTCAACGGTAAAGCTGCGTGACTTGTAGCTTTGTCCGCCGCTTACAAGCCAGCCTTCGTTTGTGCGTTCAACATTCACGCCGAAGGTTCTCATTATATCGATAGTCATATCTATGTATCCTGCGGACTGCAGCGGAGTGGTGAGGATTATCTCGCTGTCACCCTCCAAAAGCGGCAGCGCAAGCAGCAGACCTGTTATGAACTGTGAGCTGACGTCTCCCGGCACGCTGAAAACGCCGCTTTGCAGTCTGCCGTTTATTTTCAGCGGAAGCCCGCCTTCTGTTTCAAAGGATATCCCTTTAGGCGGCAGGCAGTCGGAAAACACTCCGATAGGGCGCATCGGCAGACGTCCGTGACCGACAAATTCGGCAGCAGCGCCGAGAGCAGCCGCCACAGGAATGAGAAAACGCAGAGTAGAACCGCTTTCTCCGCAGTCGAGAACAGCGGGCCTGACGAATTTATTGTGCAGTGCGCCGCTTCCGTTCACGGTAAGAGTGCTGCCTTCAAGGGTCATGGATGCTCCGAGTGCGCGCATACAGGCGATAGTTGCGGCAATATCGTTAGACATGGCTACCGGCTGCAGGATACTTGTCCCTTCCGAAAGAGCGGCGCAGATAATAGCGCGGTGAGCTGCGCTTTTTGAGGGCGGCACAGACACTGTTCCCTCCAGCCGGCCGGGGCTGATGCTGACACTGTTCATATTTTCACGTCACCTCATTGAATAGTAATACGAAAAT
>CADBPE010000038.1 GCA_902796475.1 uncultured Ruminococcus sp. | reverse complement strand
TTGTTGACGGCTCAAATAAGGTCGCTCTCATCAGCGATATGCAGCCCAATGCTTCATCCGACAGCTGGGCAGGCAAGATGAAGAACACTGTTGTTAATCTCAGACTTATAAATACCGAGCTTTTCTATATCGACAATTCCGCAAACGGCAGCGGCTGTCTTTACAAGCTCAGCACAGACGGCGGCAAGCCCGAACAGGTCTCTGCCTACAAGTGCCAGAACTACTACTACGACAGAGACGGAGGAACGCTTTACTATATTGCGTCTGATGCTCCCGCAGGCACTACCGTTTTTTCAAGAAATATAACCACAGGTGAGGAAAAGGCTCTCTTTGTCTTTGAAAAAGCCTTCACTGAGGGTGAAACTATGGGTATATGCGGAGATCATCTGTATTTTTCAAATGCCAACCTCTATCAGGGACTCGAAATCACGACGGATACAGCGGTCAGCAGTTCTGCTCTTTCACCTATGGGTCAGAGGTATGACCTGAACACAGGCGAGTTCGAGAGCCTTGTAGGATATATCAGCGCTGCGGATATAAATATAGGAGAAGACGGTAAAACTACATATAAGGGACCGGCTTCCGTTTCGATAGAATGGAAAAAGGAGGAGCCGAAAAGCACAGATTCAGATCTGGCGGCTTACTGATAACGAGCAGGGACAACTATTTCAAAAGCTGCTTTTAAAGCGGCGGAACGGAGAAAAATATGAAAAAACCTTTGATCTTAATGATACTGGACGGATTCGGCATCGGAACAAATTTCGGAAATGCTATCCGTGAGGCAAACAAGCCCAATATGGAGAAGATATTCTCACAGAATCCCACTACGCTTATTGCGGCGTCCGGAATGGATGTAGGTCTGCCGGACGGTCAGATGGGCAACAGTGAGGTAGGTCATACCAACATGGGCGCAGGACGTGTCGTATATCAGGAGCTTACAAGAATAAGCAAGGCTATCAAGGACGGCACGATATACGAAAATGAGGTGCTTGTCAAGGCAATGAAAAATGCGGCAGAGGACGGCAAGGCTCTCCATGTAATGGGTCTGCTTTCTCCCGGCGGCGTACACAGCCATATCACACACATCTACGGCGTTATCGAAATGGCAAAGAAGATGGGCGTTAAGAATGTATGGCTGCACACCTTCCTTGACGGACGTGACGTTCCTCCTTCAAGCGCAAAGGATTATATGGCTGAAGCAAAGGCTAAGCTTGAAGAGATCGGCGTTGGCAGGATCGCCACTGTTCACGGCCGTTACTATGCAATGGACAGAGATACCAACTGGGACAGAGTTGAAAAGGCTTATGCTGCTCTTGTATACGGCGAGGGCATAAAGGCTGACGATCCTGTTCAGGCTGTTGCGGATTCCTACGCAAACGGCGTTACAGATGAATTTGTTGTTCCGGTAGTCTGCGCCGAGAATGCGACTATTAAATCCGGCGACAGCGTTATCTTCTGCAACTTCAGACCCGACCGCGCAAGAGAGATCACACGCACGCTTGTTGATCCCGACTTTACCGGCTTCGAGCGCAGATTCGGTTTCTTCCCGCTCAACTATGTGTGCATGACTCAGTATGACGCTACAATGCCCAATGTTGAGATCGCCTTCAAGCCCCAGTCTCTTGTAAACACCTTCGGCGACTACATTTCTTCAAAGGGTCTTACCCAGCTTAGAATAGCCGAAACAGAAAAATATGCCCATGTAACATTCTTCTTCAACGGCGGTGTTGAGAAGGTCAGCGAGGGCGAGGACAGGTGCCTTATTCCTTCTCCGAAGGTAGCGACCTACGATCTCCAGCCCGAAATGAGCGCCTACGAGGTAACAAAGAATGCCGTTGAGAAGATAGAGAGCGGCAAGTATGATGTTATTATCCTCAACTTTGCAAACTGCGACATGGTAGGTCATACAGGCGTATTTGACGCTGCTGTCAAGGCAGTTGAGGCTGTTGATGACTGTGTAGGTCAGGTAGTGAACGCTATTACAAAGATGGACGGCATAGCCCTTATCACAGCAGATCACGGCAATGCCGATAAGATGATCGAGGAGGACGGTTCGCCGTTTACTGCTCATACGACCAATCTTGTGCCGTTCTGCATTGTCAATCATCCCTGCGTACTGCGTGACGGCGGACGTCTTGCGGATATAGCGCCCACAATGCTCCAGCTTCTCGGTCTGCACCAGCCCGAGGAAATGGACGGCAAGACACTCATAAGAGAAAATTGACATTAAAAGACAGTGAGCAGTGTAATATTTTCGGAAAGGCGGTGATGTGCAGTTGAATGAGATCTTTTGTCCGGGATGCGGCAAAAAGGTATGCGATTTTGTGACATATTGTCCGAACTGCGGCTTTGACATAAAGAGCTTTCGCAGGAAAAACAGAGACCAGCAGGTCAAGGCGTATTTTGCAAAGCTGTATGCCCATGCGCCGAAAAATGACCGGGGCTTTGCCCGTAATGAAAACGACAATGAAAACGGAGATGTTTTTCCTTCCGCGGAAATGTCAGGCAGCTTTTCCGGCATGACAAAGGGTTATCCTTCCGAAAGCGGCGGTTACGGCGACGGATATTTTTCGGACAGTGAAGAGAAGCCGAAGCGCAAGCCGAGAAAATCAGGAATGCGGGCTGTTCTGCTGACAATTGCCATTGCCGTTCCGTGTATTGCGCTGATCCTGCTGATGCCATTTCTTTTCAGGAAAAACAATGACGATAAGTCCGGCGTGTCGGCTCCGTCGGTTTCTGACAGTACCCATGATGAGGTGGAACTGAAAGCGGGTCCGGAAAGATATATTTCTCAGGATTCAATAAGATGCACCATAACGGCAAACACCGATGACCATATCCTTGTGGCTGTGAAAAGCCTTTATGATGACGGCGGGAATATTTACTTTGTTGATGTTCATAACGGCATAGGCGAATATATGGGGCCGCCGACGCTCAATATTCTTGGCTTTGTTGACTGCGATGACAGCATAGGTCTCAGCCAGATAAACACCGGATATAAATACATCACTATGGATGGGGCACAATCGGACTGCCGTGTGGAATTCACGATGGATTTTAACGAGCCTGTTACCGGTGTATTCGTTTATGATGTGGAATTTACCGACAGCCGGGTTGCCTGCAGAGGTCAGGCAGTGTCTGTTATTGACGGTCATTGTGTTGCCGTTGTGACCTGCAGTGATGTTGATGATTCGGGCGGATTCAGAGCCACGCTTATTCCGAAGGGATTCTCTCAAAGTAGTGATGAGCTTTCCGAAACGGTTAATTTCAGCAAGATGGATATCAGCTTTATGATAAGCTACTATTTTTCGGTTGCCCGAAGCAATAATACTGTTGCTATGAGATATGAACCGAATCTTTATCCGGAGTCTTTGGTGCTGTACACTTACAGGACTATTTCCGGCGGCGACAGCGGAGAGATAGGCGTGAAGAGATATGGCTGCTGTTATGCTTCTGATCCGACGAATGTGCCTGTACGTTTTACGGATATCCATTACGGTGTTGGGTTGGAATGTCCGGAATATACCGTTGACTTTCATGCTGCTGTAAGGATGAAGGGCAAGATAGCTTCGTCCGAGTAGCGGCGGCAAGCAGCCCGCGCCCCCGTGTTCGCGTTCACAGATAAACAATCGGAAACGCAGCAGCCCGCGCCAAAAAATATCAAGCCAAAAGCCACAACACAAAAGTTTCGCTCAAGCCTTTTCAAAGGCTTGGCGCAGAGCCTGCGCTCCCGTGTTAGTTTTGGAAACGTTTTTCTTTCAGATAGATAACATCTTTCAAAAACTAAATCGGGACCGGCAGTTTGCCGGCGTAGGGGTGAATCAAAAAACAGAACAAAACCTTGCTGCTCGCGGTTGGAAAATAGTACGAACCGCGAGCAGTTATTTTCGGTCAGAGAAAGCGCTAATGCGAACAAGGGAGCGGCAGCTTTTGCGTATTAAACTCTGCGTTGATGCTGATTTATGACTGAAATTAAAAAATAACGAAAAATTAATCACAAGTGTTACAATATTGTAGTTGAAAAATACAATATAAAATCATATAATGGTAATGGCTTATTTATCTTTATGCGAGGTGAAGTTATGAAAGAAGTATCCCAAAAAAGAAATATCATACTGACACTCGTGGTACTTGCCGTGATTTTTGCGGTTACGACCGTTACCGTTATTATACTTCTGGGTACGCAGCGCAAGCCTGCTCAGGATAACGACCTTCGCCTGACTGCTGACGAGATCGTGAGCAGGGTCATAAAGAAAATGAATTACAATAACCTTACTCAGATCTCAAAGCAGAATATTTCCAGATATTACGAGATACCGGAGGATACCGTTACAGACTACGCTATGTACATATCCGGACGCTCGGGCAGCGAGGTCGAAATAGCCTGCTTCAAGCTGAAGGATGAGGATTCGCGCAGCGCCCTTACCACAGCAATAAACAATTACCTGAGCGACAAGACCTCTACCGATACCAGCGGAAGCTCTGCGCAGACAGCTTCGTCTGTTACGGTGCATTATCCCTATGTGCTTGTTGTTATTGCTCCGGATTGCGACACAGCAGCAAAGTCATTTGAAACTCTCCTTAACGACAGCCTCAAGTCCGGACAGAATTAAACAATGCTTCAAAAAAGACGCCCGTTTCCAAAACGGACGTCTTTCTTTGTATGCTTTGGCGAGTGCAATAACAAATGATAATATAAGGGTGCGCTGAGGACGTTTTTGGATAACACCCGTACAAAAGCAAAAAACGGCAGGATATTTTCCTGCCGCCGACTTGATAACGATTTAAATGAAAAGAAAAAAATCCGCCCAACCGTCAGTGTCATAAATAACCTGCCTACGAGTTAAGCAGGTGGGTGTTCTCCCCGCAGTTTCATACTCCCTTCGTCCGCGTTAGCGGGAGGTCTGAAGTCCGCTGCAGGAGCCGAGCTCCCGATTTAAAATTTGTAGGGTTAATTAGACACAAGCAACGAATTGGGCAGAAATTATAAACAAAATATTCCGCTTTTGTTTGATATTATTATATTACATTTCTTTTCAAAAATCAAGAGGAAATTTATGATATTTTTCTTTTTTCTGGAAAAAACCATAAATATCCAGAAGGATCAATCCTCGTCTTCGTCGTCTGTGTCTTCCTGCATTCTTTCCTCAAAGAGTGAAGCCAGCTCGTCGAGAAGATCGTCGTCGTCGATCTCGGCTAACTGGGGATCGCCGTTTTCGTCCTCAACAGCCTCAAAGATCATGTAGGTGTCGTCCTGGCTGATGTCGTTTTCGGGATCATCAAACAGGGGGAGAAGAGCATAATAATGACCGTCATTGTAGTCAAGCTCGTCCATTACCTCAAATTCGTACTCGTTGCCCTCGTCGTCTGTCAGAGAGATGATGTCAGCGCCAAAGATATCCTCGTTGTCAGTGTTGTTGTTCATTTTCAGATCTCCTTATAAAAAGTCAGTGTCGCCGCACACGGGCGGCTTTTTCGTCAGATGCCGTAAAGCTGCAGCGATCGTCTTGCGGCAAATTGCAGTTTTTCGGCGCTTAATTAAATGTCAGGCGGTTCAGACAGCTGGATGCACACACCGATACAGCATTATACTGTCATTGTCAGCCCTCCATGAGTATTATTCTACGATAAAAAGCAGAATAAGTCAATAGGGAATATTAATGACCGTTTACCATCAAGTTGCCATATAAATTTTCAAGAAAGTTTAAAAAAACTATTGACAAATTACAAATGACCTGATATAATTATATCAAGATAAAGAAAGAGCAAAGCAAAGTACCAAGTGTATAGCTCAACAAACCGCAATGTGTGGTGCTTCTGCGAAACGCTGAAAGGCTTCTCTGAGTATCATGCAGGACTCAAACGGTTGGCTCTTTTTTGATCAAATCCATGTAAAGGAGGCAAGCTCCGATGGGCGAATCAGAACCTGTTTGTCAGACTGAAGTCACACCCGTTGGTGTGACCTCTTCAACAAGGATAGGACAGATAAAGAACAGATTATTTTTGCAAGCTTTGTGCCTGTTAATCCTCTCAATGGGTAGGCTCTGATAGAGCACAGCTTCAATAAAGCTATTTATGCTGTGAGTTCGGACAGGTCCTAAAATTGTATGAAGAGCCCGACGATGACGGTCACGCTGCTAATCTCGCTCTTACATCCTCCCGGGGCAGCAGGGTGTCTGACGTTAGCGAACTCACAATTGAATATAGGGCATTGAGTCATATCAATGCCGGAACCGCTGACACGCGGGGATTGTCTCTGAACAGAGCAGAGAAAAGGTGTCTGAGAGGCTGAACTTAGTATATTCCTCCGTTGCAGTGCGAAAGCTTCACAGTATATTGATGATCGTTTGGTATGCTGCGGATCGGTACTTGGCCGTTCGTGTAAGCAGAGCATTAAGAGCTTCGGCTTGAGGCAGTCTGGTGATATATCTCCTGCCGTATGCGTTTCGTATTGCGATAGGATCATAACTGAAAGCAGTTTTCTATATAAAATTCAAGATAAGGACTGAGTCCCATGTAATATCCCCGATGTTTAAGGTTCGTAATTTGAGCCAATGGATATTCTGAAGTTTATTATTAGGAATGAGTCCAATGAGAATCTGAGTTTAGTTTTTATATCAAGAATTTCTTTTAGGAATGAGTCCAATGAGAATTTGAATTTGATTTTTGGCTATAAAATTTATTATAGGAATGAGTCCCATGAGAATGTAAATTTACTTTCTTAAAATCGAATTTGCTTGTTTCAGTTTCTTTCTCAAGAACTTAAAAGGTTTCGGCAGCGTTTGCCGGAACCTTTGTTTTTTTGCTTTTATACGGACAGACTTATCTGATGTTAATATTTACCCGATAATGCCGGGATATCAGATCGATGTTATCAGCTTAAGGTTGTCTTTAACCGCCTCTCGATGGTGAGGAAGACTTTTTAGTGATTTGCCGCCGGCGCAGAGCCTGCACTCCCGATTTCGCGTTGTTAGAAAAACAGACCTAAACTTAATTGTTCGCGGTTGGAAGGCAGTAAGAACCGCGATCGGTTTATTTCAGCATGAGTAAACTAACATCGCGAACACGGGTGCGGCAGCTTGCCG
>CADBPE010000037.1 GCA_902796475.1 uncultured Ruminococcus sp. | reverse complement strand
CTCTCCTTTTATAAAATTTGCTTGAAGATAAATGATAATCGTTATCTTACAATAATATAATAACATACCAAAGGGGACAAAAGAGGGTACAAATAATAAAATGAAAATTATCGAAATAATCTTTCATTTGTCCCCCTTTTGTCCCCTTTTATCTGGTATAATGTAACGTGTTAAGGAGTATTCTCTCCGGCATAGAATCGCCGTACAGGGCACAGCAGCTCTGCAGCGGAAGAAACAGGTGTTAAATTATGAAAAAAAAACGATTTCTGAAAAGACTTGCGTTCAGAACGATCCTTAGGCTGTTCATCATCTTTGTTATAGTTTCACTGCTTGCAAGCGCCGTTATCGGTACGATCAGCTTTGTCTCAATGGTCGGACAGATGCGTGATGAAACCTACAATGCGGCATTAAAATTGGCAAGCCTTGCTTCATCGCCCAAAATAATGGAAAAGGGTATAGACCATTATTTTGAGACCGGGACAACAGACGAAGAATACAATGATCTGTGGCTGAATCTGCTGTTGATATACAGTAACTATGATCTGGAAAGATTGGACATATTTGTTCCGCATGAGGATCATGTAACCTATCTTATGTCCAGCGAAGGCTTTTCGGGAGATCTGCTCAATACCGAAAAACCGTATTACGGCGATGAAAAGGAATATGTGACAAACGCTATGAACGCGGAGATAGAAGTTGAGTTTGATCCGGATAAATCATCCAAAAAGAATTTCTATACATTAAATGTGCTGAACGGCGTAGATGTATTTACATACTATTTGCCCGTTTTAGATTCAGAATTGAAGCCCGTGGCGGTAGTTGCTGTAAGTCAGTCCGCCGACAGGGTATTAAATACCATTGTTCAAAATATAATGAGACTTATAGGCATATCCCTTGCCGTTGTGCTCATTTCTGTGATACTGTTCTATTTCTCTATCCGCAAGCATATCATTGTTCCCATTACCAGACTTACGAAATCGGTGCGTACTATGCCAGAAAGCGTAAAATCGGGGCAGACAGTAACGACTGATATCCACACCGGCGACGAGATAGAGGAACTTGCCGTGTCGTTTGAGGATATGGACAGGGAGCTTATAGGCTACATTGATGAAAATACAAAGATCACGGCCGAAAAACAACGTATCACCACGGAGCTGAATCTTGCGACAAACATTCAGGCGGGTATGCTGCCGAATAAATTCCCTGCCTTTCCTGACAGAAAGGATTTCGATATTTACGCATCCATGAAGCCTGCCAAAGAGGTAGGCGGAGATTTCTACGATTTCTTCCTTATCGACAACAATAAGTTAGGAATAGTAATGGCAGACGTTTCAGGCAAGGGTATTCCAGCGGCACTGTTTATGATGTATTCAAAGATACTTCTGAAAAGCTACACTATGATGAAGCAAAGCCCCAAAGCTGCCCTTGAGGAGGTCAACAGACAGATCTGCGAGAGTAACCCCCAGGAAATGTTCGTTACGGTATGGCTCGGCGTTCTTGATCTTGAAACAGGAGTATTTACCGCTGCAAACGCAGGTCACGAAAAGCCTGCCTTCAAGAAGCCGGATGGCAGCTTTGAGCTTCTCAAGGATAAGCACGGTCTTATGGTAGGTTATATGGACACCGTCAGATACAGGGAATATGAGTTTAAAATGACCAAAGGCTCAAAGCTGTTCCTCTACACCGACGGTGTTGCCGAAGCAAACAACGCTAATGAAGAGCTTTTCGGTACAGACCGTATGATCGAGGCTCTGCGCACGGCAGAGAACAAGACCCCGAAGGATATAATTGAGGCTGTGGATCTGGCTATCAACAACTTTGCGGACACTGCCCCGCAGTTCGATGATGTGACTATGCTGTGCATCGAATATTTCGGAAAAGAGGAGGGGTAATGCCGTGGAAGAAATAAATCTTGATCCCGTGGCAACTGATTTTTACAAAGTCAGTGATTTTGTCGCAGGGATACTTGAAAGCCTTGATTGTCCGGCAAAAATCCAGACAAAAATGGATATAGCTATTGACGAGATATTCGGAAATATAGTAAAATATTCAGGGGCAAAAAGCATAAGCGTCCGCGCGGGAGCGGAAAGCAGCGGGATATTCTCTCTGAGCTTTATCGACGACGGCAAGCCCTATAATCCTCTTAACGCACCAACGCCCAGTATCAACGCCGATTTTGAGGACAGACCTATCGGAGGGCTTGGTATATTCATCGTAAAAAAAACAGTTGACGATGTTTTTTACGAATACAAAGACGGTCATAATTATCTGACAATAAAAAAGAAGCTTTAAAGGAGAGACAGTTTTGGAAATCAAATCAACGAAAAACGGAACAGAATTAACAGTATGCCCCATCGGACGGCTTGAAACGGTCACAGCCCCCGATCTGCAAGCATTTATTGAAGAAAACATCAGCGGCGTTACAGACCTGACTTTTGACCTGAAGGAACTGAAATACCTTTCATCGGCAGGACTCAGGGTCCTTATGAGCGCCCAGAAGATCATGAACAAGCAGGGAGAAATGAGACTTTGCAATGTCAATGAGGATATCATGGACATTCTTGATATGACGGGTCTGACAGATGTGTTTGAGATCGAAGAATAAGGCAATGACCCCCGACTTTTCCGGAGGCTTCCGGCAAAGCCGGGGAATTCTTCCCCGGCTTTTTTGTATTATTTAGTCATTCAATGTTCTTTGAATAACCTTTTTGTCATGTCCCGCAAAATCACCTGCTCTATATTGATCGGGTATGCTGCCATATATTATTTTTCAGTTTCCTTTCGCATGGCACAGCGGAAATCCGGAGGTGAGATCTATTGTCAGTACAACAATATATTCATTTTTCGATCGAGATCTGGGGCGCGCTTTTCTGTCTTGTCTCACTTATCACCATTTTCATGACAAGGTTCTTTGACAGGACAGGTTCCAGAAAGCTGATATTCGTTATGCTCTGCTCCTTAGCCCTTATGCTATGTGACAGCCTTACGTGGCTTTCGCCCGTAAATTCCTCGCTGGCGGTATCCTATCTCGTCAGGATAACCTATTTCGGAGCATTTTTCCTCGGAATGCTGAACATGGCGGTCTCTGCGGAGTACATAACCCATCTTATATACAAAAGAAGCGGTTTTGATCTGAAATGGAAGTATATAGAATGGTTTTTCTTTCTTGTAGGCACTGTCCTGCTTATCATCAATCTTTTCAATCCTTATATCTATACGTTTGACGCAAATAATACATATATAAGACTCAGAGACTTCTTCTGGCTGCCCGACCTTGTTATCTTTATAGAAGCGGCAATATCCCTGAGCGTTGCCATAGCCTGCTTAAAATATCTGTTGCCGATGGAAAGGGTGGCAATGATTTCCTATCTTACTCTGCCGATGATAGCGATAATCATTTCGGAATTCTTTTACGGCGCATCCTGCACGAATATCGCCGTTGTGATCTCAACTATAATACTTTTCATTTCGTATGAATCTTACTATGCCCAGTACCTTGTTGAACAGCAAAAAAATCTGAACGAGGAAAGGCTTCGTCTTGTCAACCACCAGATGCAGCCGCATTTCATCTTCAACACCCTCGCTCTCATCCGTTATCAGTGTCTAAATTCACCGAACGAGGCTGCCGACACTATAAACGATTTTTCCGATTATCTCAGAAGCACTACCGACCTTATGCTTGAAACAGAATGTATATCCTTTGAAAAAGAACTGGATATAGTAAAAAACTATATCCGCATACAGAAAAGGCGATTCGAGGATGAGCTCATCGCTGAATATAATATAAGCGACACTGCCTTTGATGTTCCGCCGTATTCCGTTCAGACCATAGTTGAAAACGCCGTAATACACGGGATAAGGGACGGTAATTCGGGCAAGGGCAAGATCATCATTACCACAAAGAGAATAAAGAACCAGCATATCATAACCGTTGAGGATGACGGCTGCGGCTTTGACGCCTCTCTGCTTAACAATAAAGCCAGTAAAAACGTTGGCATAAAAAATACGATGCAAAGGATAGAGGTCATGTGCAGGGGAACAATGACGGTAGAAAGCACACCCGGAGCAGGAACAAAGGTGACGATAACCATACCATAAAGAATCAAGCGGTGAACAACCATGAAAATACTTATTGCGGATGATGAAAAATTCATCAGAGAAGAACTGAAAAGCACAATAGAGCGGATACATCCGGGCAACAGCTATCATTTCGCTAAAAACTTCGATACTGCGCTTGAGGAAGCAAAAAACAATGAGATAGATATTGCCTTTCTGGATATCCGCATGCCCGGAAAAACAGGTCTTGAGCTTGCTCGTGCGATCAGGATAATCAAGCCCGACGTCAATATCATCATCGTGACCGCCTATGCGGATTATGCGCTTGAAGCACTCAGACTCTATGTCAGCGGATACATACTCAAACCCTTCAGGGATAAGGATATAGAAGACGCTCTTGATAATCTTAGAAAGCCCCTGAGTTCTCCCACCACACATCTCAAAAAAAGCATCAGGGCGCAATGCTTCGGCAATTTTGAATTATTCTTCAATAACAAGCCCATCACCTTTTCACGACAGAAGGAAAAGGAAATGCTTGCTTATCTGATTTGTTTAAACGGTTCGTCGGCAAGCAGAGGCGAGATATGCGCGTATCTTTTCGAAGATGAGGATTCTGAAGAGAAAAACAACAACTATCTGAAAAAGATCATCTATTCTTTAAGAAAGGATCTCTCACGTCTCGGGATCGAAGGCTTGCTGACACACAGCAGGAATTCATATTCCGTGAATACCGAAATGATAGAATGTGACTATTACGCTTACCTGTCAGACCGGAACCGAACGAATGACAGAGAGAGATTCCGCGAAGGGTTTATGAACCAATATAGCTGGGCGGAAATGTTCAAGTGTACCTTATAAATATCATAGATCGTTGAGACCGGTTTAACCAAAATGGACAATATATTTTCCACCTCTAAGGCT
>CADBPE010000036.1 GCA_902796475.1 uncultured Ruminococcus sp. | reverse complement strand
TGTTTCACATTACGGAGATCAATTTTCAAAAAGCGAACCATCCGGGAAGAAAGCTTTACATTATAAAACACAAGTTTTTTAGGAAAGGGGCGCGGCAAGCTGCCGGTGCCGATTTCGCGTTATCAGAAAAACTAACCGAAAATGCACTGCTCGCGGTTGGAAGGCAGTAATAACCGCGATCGGTTTATTTCAGCATGAGTAAACTATCGCCGCGAAATTGGGAGCGCAGGCTCTGCGCTTCCCCCAGTATGACTTGATTTCCTGGTTTCACATAAAAACACAATGATTTCCTGGTTTCACATAAAAAACGGCTTGAAAAGAGAGGTGCTTTGTGATATAATATTCAAATGCGACTAAAGGACTAAGGAAGTGGAAGAAAATGCCAATTAAGATACAGAGCGGGCTGCCTGCTTTGAAAACGCTTGAGTCGGAGAATATCTTCGTTATGACCGATGAAAGGGCGAATACTCAGGACATAAGACCGCTGAAAATAGTGATAGTGAACCTGATGCCCAACAAAATAGAGACCGAGACTCAGCTTCTCAGACTGCTGGGCAATACGCCGCTGCAGGTCGATGTGGAGCTGCTTCAGATGGCTACACATGTTTCAAAAACCACCTCGGCAGATCATCTTACGGCTTTCTATAAGTGTTTCAATGATATCCGTGAGCAGTATTACGACGGAATGATAATCACGGGCGCGCCTGTCGAAAAGCTTGACTTTGAACAGGTCGATTACTGGCAGGAGCTTTGCGAGATCATGGAGTGGTCAACAAGGCACGTTTACAGCACCATGCATATATGCTGGGGCGCTCAGGCGGGAATTTATTATCATCATGGTGTGCCTAAATATACCCTTGACGAAAAGCTTTCCGGCGTTTATGTGCATAGGGTGATGAATATATTTCACCCTCTGATGAGGGGCTTTGATGACAAGATACTCCTTCCTCATTCACGCTATACAGGTATACACCGTTCGGATGTCCGTGAGCATGAAGAGCTGGAGATACTTGCGTCCTCGAACTTGGCGGGCGTTGCCATAGTTGCCAACAAGAACGGCAGACAGTTCTATATTTTCGGTCATGCCGAGTATGACAGGAACACTCTTGCAAGCGAGTATTTCCGTGACTGCAACAAGGGTCTGAAGCCGCAGCTGCCCTACAATTATTTTCCGGGCAATGACCCGAGAGCGCTGCCGGCGCTGACTTGGCGCAGCTATGCGACTATACTTTATTCAAACTGGCTGAATTATTATGTATATCAGCAGACGCCTTATGATCTGAATGATCTGAAAAATATGTGAGCGTTTGCATAAAAGCCGTCTTTTTGCAGATACTTTATAACGGAAGCTCTCACACTTCAAAACGCTTCCGCAAGTATATATTATAATGTAGAGTGTTGCACAAGACGGGAGAATGACAGCGTGAAAAAAAGAAAAGATCCAACCCCAAAGAATGAAAATTTCATCATTTCGGACGGTACTATGGAGCATGGCGAATACGATTCCGCAGACTATGCCGATTTTATTTCCAACGGCATGACAAACAACGAAAAGATAGATGCTCTTGAGTATTATGAAACATTCCTTTCTCCGCAGAACGGGGACGAGGGCTGAACAGAACTTCACACGGGGCTGCTTTGATGGCAGTCCTGTGTTTTTTTTTATCCACACCTGCGGAGTAAAACTTTTGCGTTTTCCTGAATTAGCCTATCCCATTTTGTACACATAAAATAAATAATATCATGAGCGGGGCGAAAATATGAAATGGCTTGAACATCTGAAAACTATAAATAACCACAGAAGACTCGTGATGGAGCTTTGCTTTAAGGCAGGATTGTATAAACAGGGTATGCTTCACGATCTCTCAAAGTATTCTCCTACGGAATTTCTGGTAGGGGCAAGGTATTATCAGGGTACACGCAGTCCGAATGCGGCTGAAAGAGAAGAAAAGGGATACAGCTCCGCCTGGCTGCACCACAAGGGACGCAACCGTCATCATCTGGATTATTGGATAGACTATGATATCAGCGGGAAAGCTCCTATGGCAGGAATGAAAATGCCGGTAAAGTATGTCGTTGAGATGTTCTGCGACAGGGTGGCTGCCTGCAAGAACTATAAAAAAGATGACTATACCGATGCTTCTGCATACGAATACTATATGCACTCACGGGAGCATTACCTTATACATCCGGATACCGAAAGACTGCTGCTTTTTCTGCTGAAAATGCTCAGGGATAACGGCGAGGAAAAAACTATGCTCTATATCAGATTTAAAATTCTTAACAAGAAAAATAAGAGGGCGTGATCCCTGAAAAAAGCTTTGTCATTTTGCAAGAAATGACAGGGCTTTTTTGTATATATAGCAATATCGTGTTTAGCTTATCATGTGAAGTATGACAAAATATCTGGTTTGTGAAAATAATGTTAGGTTATTCTTTTGAAAGTGAATACGATTGTTGCATAGTGTACAAAAATGTGCTATAATAGAGGTGTACAGTTGATTTTATATTGACGGAATAACAATAAAAATGTGGTATTCAGCAAAGGATGCGGTGACATGAAGATCGGCAGTATTTTTAAAAAGATAGCGGCTGTTATGCTGGCAGGTACTGTATGTTCCGGAATGTCAGCGCTTGCAGCTCCTGCGGTTTCCGATAACGGTATGCCGCCGGATGGGGTCAGCATTGATGAAGGAATGGAGCTTCTGACAGAAGAAGGCGCAGTCAGCGCAGAGGTGCCTATGTCGGTAGCCGCAGTTAATGCAGCGGCTGCGGTCAATGCGGCATCAGCGTTTAATTCGGACGTTGTGACAGTCGGCGTAAGGGGCAGATATTACACTACCGCAGCAGAGGCAGTGGCAAGGATCAACGAGATAAGGCTCGAGGCCTGCCGCGAGGGGATCAAAAACCCCGCAAATCCCTCAAAAAAGCTTACTCTTACAGACTACCAGCCTGTAAGATGGTCTTATGATCTGGAAATGGTGGCAAGACAGAGAGCTGCCGAGGCGTGTATACGAAGGGATCATATGAGACCGAACGACAAGGAAGCCTTTACGCTTACGATAGATTTAAGAGATAAGGGTGCAGAGGTCCTTGCATGGAACGGCTATCAGAATATGCTTTACGGCATTGAGCAGTTCTATGATGAAAAGGAAGATTATCTGTACAACACGGGCAAGGAAACAGGACATTACGAGGCGCTTATCGATCCTGATTTTACACATGTAGGTCTGGGCGGATTCTTCTCGGTGGATTGCGGCGTATCGTATTCAACGCTTGCCGGACGCTTTATAAGAAGCTCCAGCCCGATGGACGGTACTTACGGTCCGTATATTGATGAGGTAATGGTTCCGGTAGAGATAAAGTCAAAGTATCTTTCGGAGCCTATGCTTGTATGCACAACGGGCAAGACCGGCGCTCAGTTCATAGGTACATCGCTTACCTATGAAATGTGCTCAACTACCACGATGAACGGCGAAAACGCCAAGGTCTATTATATAGGCGATATCCGCTGGACGAGCAGCAACCCTCAGGTGGCTTCTGTTAATAACGGAACAGTTACGGCTCTTTCACAGGGCAAAACGACGATAACCGCCTATAACCCGTCTACGGGCGCGACTGCAAAAATGCTGGTAGAGGTCGTTCCGGCGTCGCTCACGGTCACTCTTGATAAGGAAAGCATCAATCTTGAAGAGGGCGATACAGCCGAACTGAAGGCTGCCGTACTGCCCGCCGAGGCTCCCGACAAGACTATCAGATGGTCAAGCTCCGACAGCACCGTAGTAAGCGTTTATAAAGGACGCCTTACGGCTAAAAAGGTCGGTACTGCCATAATTACCGCTTCTGCGGTGAACGGTTATAAGGCGCAGTGCGTTGTAGAGGTAACCGTTCCGCCAACAAGCGTTACACTCAACAAGCATTCTGCGGTAATAGGCGTTGGCGAATCCGAGCTTTTGGAGGCAGCGCTCCAGCCGGAGCACAGCACTCAGGTCGGAATGACATGGAGCACCAGCGATTCTTCCGTTGTTGTCGTTACAAACGGCAGGATCAGGGCACAGCAGAACGGTACAGCCGTAGTTACTGTCACTACGGATAACGGTCTGAGGGATTCATGTACCGTTACGGTAAAGGATGCGCCGGCTGATATCACTCTCGATCAGAAGAGGATAGAAATGGGCGTCGGCGAGTCCGCTGCATTGAACGCGGCTATTACAGCAGGAAGCGCTTCGGGCAATATCCGCTGGTCATCGAGCAATGAAAATGCCGTGACCGTAAATGAAGGAAGGATATCTGCGCTTCAGGAGGGTACCTCGATAATTATTGTAAGGACCTTCAACGGCAAAACTGCCGCCTGTACGGTAGTTGTAAAGTCGGCTCCTCAAAAAGTCGGCATAAGCGCATCTGAAAAGACTATCGGTATCGGTGAGAGCGTTAAGCTTGATGCAGTGTTTGATGAAAACTCGGCGTCCAATTCACTTGTATGGAGATCGAGTGATCCGGCAGCGGTAAAGGTCGTCAACGGTACTATAAAGGGTCTTAAAGAAGGCAGCGCTGTTATTACGCTCAGGACATATAACGGCAAGACAGCCCAATGTACAGTAAACGTAAAGAAGGCTCCGGGAAAGATACTGCTTGACAGGACAGCCGTTACAATGGGCGCCGGCGAGAGTGTTCAGCTTACATATTCTCTCCCCGAAGGCAGCGCGTCAGACTTTATAAGCTGGAAAAGCTCGGACGAAAATATTGTTGTGGTCAAGGACGGCAGAATAACAGCCCAGAAAGCCGGTACGGCAGCAATAAGCGTTTCTGCATTCAACGGCAAAGTGAGAAGCTGTACTGTCACAGTAAAGGATGCGCCCTCGGAAATCACCCTCAGCCAGACAAAGAAGGTCGTAGGTGTGGGTGAATCTGTCAGGCTGAGCGCTTCGCTCAATGCCGGCAGCGCATCGGACAGCATTGTATGGAGCTCCTCGGATGAGGATATAGTAAAGGTCGAGAACGGACTTGTAACTGCGGTAGGCGTAGGTACAGCGACTGTAAGAGTAAGAACATTCAACGGCAAATTCGCTCTTTGCGCATTCGTAGTCAAAGAGGCGCCGGAAGAGATAGGCTTTGTCGTTCAGGAAGCCGAACTGGGCATGGGAGAAACAATGATCTTAGTGCCGATGATCCCGGCAAACTCCGCTTCCGATATGCTCACATGGACGTCCAGCGACAAAAACGTTGTTACAGTAAAAGGCGGCAAGGTATATACGAAGGGCATAGGCGAGGCGATTGTAACCGTAAGGACGTACAACAGCAAGAGAGCTGTCTGCAAGGTAACAGTAAAGGCTGCGCCCTCGGCTATTGCCGTGAGTACCGCTAAGGCGATACTTGGTACCGGAGAAAATTATCAGCTTGAATACAGTCTGCCTGACGGCTCTGCTTCGAGCGTTATCAAGTGGACGACCAGTAATGACAGCGTTGTGTCAGTGAACGAGAACACGGGCAGGCTCACTGCAAAGCAGACCGGAACAGCCGTTATCACAGTAAAGACATTTAACGGCAGGACGGCGCGATGCAGCGTTATCGTAAGAACTGCGCCCTCGGAGATCACTCTTAATGAAACACGCAAGGTGCTTGGCAGCGGAGAAGGATTTTCTCTCACTGCAAAGCTTCCCGCAAAGACGGCTTCTGCAAGCATGGTATGGACATCTACAAATGAAGATGTGGCTGTCGTGGAAAACGGAAGGATCATAACCAAGAATCCCGGAACTGCCATAGTTACGGTCAGAGCCTTCAATGGTGTAAAGAGCACCTGCTCCATTGTGGTAAGAGAGGCTCCCCAGGAGCTGAGTCTGAGCGCTGACAAGAAGGTGCTTGGCATAGGCGAGACCTGCATACTTGAAGCGATACTTCCTTCAGGCACTGCATCCGATAAGATCAACTGGATATCCACCGACAAGACGATAGCTGCTGTTGTAAACGGCAAGGT
>CADBPE010000035.1 GCA_902796475.1 uncultured Ruminococcus sp. | reverse complement strand
GGGATTTCGCGCTCTGCGGAGCGCGACCAGGGCGCCGCCCTGGACCTGCAAGCCTTTGAAAAGGCTTGTGCGAAACTTTTGTGTTTGTGTTTTTGTTTGATGTTTTTGGGGCGCGGGCTGCTGCGTTTCCGCTTGTTTATCTGTGAACGCGAAACCGGCTAAAACGCACAACAAAAAAGCGGGAAGCTCTCCGCTCCCCGCTTTACACTGTATTTAATTATCCGGCAAAAGCGTGACATCGACCTCAAATGAATAAGGTCTCATGGTCTTGCTGTCGGACGCCCTGAATACGCTCAGCGTCACAACATCATCAGGCTTGTATTTGCTCAGTTCATCAATAAACTGTATCGATGACTTCACCCTTACACCGTTAACGGCAGTTATAATATCTCCCACTCTCACGTCAATGCCCTTTAGCGCTCCGTCAGGCGATACCTTGGTTATCACCATGCCCTCCGGAACATTTTTCAGCTTTGATTCATACAGATTACAAGTTGTGCCCTCAATGCCAATAGTGCCCCTGTCATTGATATAGCCGTACTTTATCAGCTTGTTTATTATCTCAGCCACCTTATTGCTGGGTATCGAAAAGCCCATGCCCTCGTACTTTGCACTGACGATCTTGGATGTGTTCATGCCGATCACGCGACCATCCTCATTAATGAGCGGTCCTCCTGAATTGCCGGGATTTATAGCCGCATCCGTCTGTATATACCTTACATATCCGTTTGTTGAAAGCGTCCTGTTCAAAGCAGACACCGTTCCCCTTGTGAGCGAATTGGAGAAATTTGCGCCTCCGGGATTTCCTATGGCGTATACCTCCTGACCCACAAAGATACCGTCAGAGTCTGAAAATTCGGCAGGAGTAAGCTTTTCGGCGTCTATTTTCAGCACTGCAAGATCCGTCTTAGGGTCTACTCCGACTATTGCCGCTAAATATTGGCTGCCGTCCGATAAAGTCACCAACACGCCCGTATTCTTGCTGTCGTCTATAACGTGACTGTTCGTTGCAATGTAGCCGTCCGCCGAGATGATAATGCCCGAACCGTCGCCCAGCTTATCAAGAACATAGTCCTCGCCGCCCTTATACGAGGTAATACATACCACCGAAGGGCTTGCCTTGCGGAAGGCGGCATTTACAATATTGGTCTTTGTCTCGCCGTCAGGCTCGGCAGTGGATATCTGCGGTCCGTCCGGATCAGCGCTTGCCTCAGGCGCTCCCGGAATGGAATTCTGTTCGGCGTAGGAGATATCGGTTGAGTAATTGTAGGGTATCTTTGAGCTGCCCTTGTCCTCGTCACTTTCCGGCTTGTTGAGCAAACGGAAGATCAGGAAAATCGCCATAGCCACCACAACAACGCTGATGATCCACAGCAGGGACTTTATCACATAAACGCCCTTTCTCTTTCCCGGCGCCGAAAACGGAGGAAAGAGCAGTTCGTCCAAACTGCCGCCGTTTCCTGCGGGAACAAAAAGAGGGAGCTGCGAAGCGTTATCCTGAGCGGTATTTACAGTGTCATTGTATGACATGGTTCTTGCTTCGTCCGGTTCGTCAAGATATGACATCGGCTTTTCCTGCCGTTCATCCTGAGACGAGCCTTCAAATAATATCTCATCCGGTTGAGCTTCGACCTCTTCAGCATACTGCGCTTCCTGCGCCGCCGTATCGTCATTGATCACGGCAGCTTCATCGGCGGCATCATCAGCCGCGCCGGACAAAACTTCACGGACATTCTCCTCTGAGAGAGCGCCGCTGTTTTCGTCCGTATTTATCAGCTCTTCCGAGCCGTTTCCTTTTTCCCCGGACATTTCTCAGTCCTCCTTTACACAGGGTCATTGACGGTTTTCACGGTTCTTTTCGTGCTTTTTGCCCGGTGAACGTTTCGGAAGATAGAAGCTGAACTCCGTAAACTCTCCCACATTGCTTTTAGCCGTGATCTCTCCTCCGTGAAGCCTTATAATGCTCCTGACAAGATACAGCCCGAGACCCAGACCCTTTTTATCCTTGCTTCTGGATTTATCCGTCTTATAGAATCTCTCAAAGACATGCTCTATTTCTGATGCGCCTATGCCCATTCCGCTGTTTTTGATAACGAAATCGAAGCGCTCCAGACTTTCCGTAATATTGAACTCGATATAACCGCCGTCATTCGTAAACTTGACCGCATTCTCCACCAGATTGTATACCGCCTGATGCAGAAGATCCTTATCGCCGTATACAGACTTTGGCGTTATCATATCAAGACCTCTTATATCTATATGCTTGCGGTCTATTTCCTGCTCAAATGTGATGATAACATTCACCAGCACATCAAGCAGATCGAAGGTCTGATAATTTAGTTTAAGCTCGCCGCTGTCTATCCTCGAAAGGTTGAGCATCGAACGCACAAGTCTTGAAAGTCGCTTTATCTCGTCCGAAACTATGTGCAGATAATGATCCTGCTTTTCTGCGGAAATAGTACCGTCAAGAATACCGTCAATAAAGCCGGCAATGGTAGTCATAGGCGTTTTAAGTTCGTGCGACACATTTGCGACAAAGCTTTTTCTTGTCGTTTCGGAAACAGAAAGCGACTCCGCCATATTGTTGAAGGCAGTGGCAAGCTCCTTTATTTCATCGTTGCCCGTTGCGCTTACTCTTACGCTGAAATCACCCATTCCGAACTGTTTCGCCGCCATAGACATCTGACGCAGCGGCTTTACCATGTTATAAGAGAACACGCCGATAGCCAGAATGGACATGGACAGTGTAGCAATAGCCGCCAAAAAGAATATCTGCATGACCATGCTCATAAAGCTGTCGATATCCTTTGTGTTTGCGCTTATTATGACCGCTCCCGTGACCTCGGAATTCATGCCTCCGTGGATCGAATTTGTGGAAATATACCTGTCCTCATTGTATATTCCTCCGAGAGTACCCTTTTCAAAGTATTTGTTCTCGGTCAGAGCCTTTTTCACGCTGTCGTTGTCAAGCCTTTCACCCTTTGCAAGCTTCGGGTTATCCGTTACCGACATGACCACAACGCCGCCATTGTCCACAATAACGATATCGGAATCAACATCATCGGCATAAATACTCAGAAAGCGGTTAAGGTACTGGGTATAGTTATTGTTTGCCCATATAAAATCAGCTCGTCCGTTAGGGTCAACGGGCATACTTTTCAGATTCATTCCGATGTATTCGGCAATATTCTCCGCTCTTATCTCCATTGCGGAATGTTTTTCACGATACCAGTAGCTGGAGATAGTCAGCGTAAGGATTATTCCCAGCAAAAGAAAGCTGAGGAATACTATTATCACGCTGACATTCATATATTTGAGGAAAAGAGACTTTCCCGAAAAAAACTTAATTTTTCGTTTCAAACTTATAACCTACTCCCCATACCGTTTTCAGCGCCCATTTGTCCGACACGCCCTCAAGCTTTTCTCTGAGGCGTTTTATATGAACGTCCACAGTTCTGGAATCGCCGTAATAATCAAAGCCCCAGATATCGTCAAGAAGCTGGTCACGGGTAAACACCCTGTTAGGATTGCTCGCAAGATGATAGATAAGCTCCATCTCTTTCGGGGGAGTGTCTATCTGCTCGCCGTTTACTCTCAGCTCGTAGTTGGTAAGGTTAATAACAAGACCCTCGTATCTGACCTCCTTTTTGCTGTCCGTTGAGGTCTCTCCGATAACGGAATTTCCGCCCACACGCCTTAGCACTGCCTTTATTCTTGCCACGATCTCCTTTGTCTCGAAGGGCTTGACAACATAGTCGTCAGCGCCCAGCTCCAGACCAAGCACCTTATCGAACACCTCGCCCTTTGCTGTAAGCATGATTATCGGGCACTGAGAGGTCTTTCTGATCTCACGGCACACCTGCCAGCCGTCCAGAACGGGAAGCATGATATCCAGCATTACAAGGTCAGGCTTTTCGGTCTTGAATTTTGTCACCGCCTGACCGCCGTCATTGGCAATAACTACGTCATAGCCGTCCTTTTCGATGTAAAGTCTGAGAAGCTCGCAAATGTTGATGTCGTCGTCTACTACTAATATTTTTCCCATACTCATAATATTTCACACCCTATTCCGTACCGTCACAGGCGCAAAGCTGCGGCGGGTACTTTGTATTTATATATTATAGCATTATTTTTACAATTTGTATACAATTTACGGTCATTTATTTCATATTCGCCCCACAAAACAATACATGGCGGCAAGCTTGTTGCTCCAAAGCTGTCAGTACCCCTGCGGAGCGCTTGTATCTTATGGATTTCGCGCTCTGCGGAGCGCGACCAGGGCGCCGCCCTGGACCTGCAAGCCTTTGAAAAGGCTTGAGCGAAACTTTTGTGTTGTCG
>CADBPE010000034.1 GCA_902796475.1 uncultured Ruminococcus sp. | reverse complement strand
TTTCGCGCTCTGCGGAGCGCGACCAAGGGCGCTGCCCTTGGAACCTGCAAGCCTTTGAAAAGGCTTGAGCGAAACTTTTGTGTTTGGTTTTTGGTTTGATATTTTTGGGCGCGGCAGCTTGCCGCCGCGGGCTGCTGCGTTTCCGTTTGTTTATCTGTCATAGCGAGTGCGGGAATTCAAGCTCTGTGCCGTACAGCTTGTAGCGGGATTTTCCATTCCGCTTTACATAGTAGAGCATCTGGTCGGCGCGGTTCAGAGCGGTTTCCAGCTCGTCCTTGGAGCCGCCCATAAAGGGCGCTATGCCAATGGAACAGGATATCTTCTTTTCATCCGGAATATTGATCTCCTGCTTGAGCTTTGCGCTGATCTTATCTACAAATCCGTCGCTTATCTCCTGATAGATGCGCTCGGCAAAGTTTACGGCGTCCTGCCCCGTCTTGTTGTACAGCAGCACAATGAACTCGTCACCGCCGTATCTTACGGCAAGACCGGAGCCTTGTGACATTCGCTTTACAAGCTTCGCAAACGCAACAAGCACCAGGTCGCCGATCTCATGACCGAAAGTATCATTATAATATTTGAAGTTGTCCAGATCAATATACAAAAGCACATTGTTCCTGATATTCTCCTGAGAGCAGATGATCTCCGCCTGACGGCTGAAACCGTTTCGGTTGGTGATGCCGGTGAGATGATCCGTAACGGCAGACTGTTCAAGCTTCTGGTTCATGCGCTCGATCATCATGCGGTTGTCAATGCGGCGCATCATTTCGCAGAACTGACTGAATGCGAATTTCAGTATCATAAGATCATCACCGTTGAGCAGTACCTGACTGCCTACGGAACGGCGCTTTACTCTTACATAGCAAAGAAGAACTGTTTCTGTGCCGGATTCCTCCATCATGGGTATACCTATCATTGTCATTATGGGCTTATCGTTGAAAAGCGACATGATCGGCAGGAACTGATTAAAATTCTTGTCGGAACGGTTGGAAAGGAACGCCTGCCGGTAGCTGCGGAAAAAGTCAAAAATACGGTCAAATTCCTCGTCAGAAAGCGAACGGGAGCCTGCATCGAGCATGGATTCGCGCTTGTTGTTCCTTCGGCGCAGAATGACAAGCTCATCAATATTATATGTGTTTTTGATGACGGCTGAGGTGTTGAAGTACAGATCGTCAACACTCATGTTCTCACGGCTGATAGCCTCCTGCAGTACGGTAAGGAACTTGATGTCCTTTTCACGCTTTTCAAGCTTGACACGAGTGCCTTCGTGACGGGTTATCTGCATTATTTTTTCGATCGGAAGATCATCCTCAGCTTTCATTATAGGCTCCGGCGCGCGGACATGGTGCTGTCTGAAATAGATGAGCTGCTCCTTTTTACGGAAAAGACTTTCTTTTTCGCAGAAAGCAATGCCTTCATCAATGGCTGCATCGGCTTCGTCCTTTCTCCCCTGCTTGATATAAAGTGAAGCAAGCTCAACAGCATATATCGGCATTGCAAAGAACTGCGCGCTTTGAGCGTTTCCGGATAACTCCTTAACAAGCTTCAGCTCGGAATGACACAGATCATAATGGTTCTCATAATTGTAGAGCATAGCCTTTACAAGATGATACAGCAGAAGATCCTCGTCCCATATTCCGTCATCGGCTTCTTTTAGCACCATTATCATGTGTTCAACAATGATCTCTATTTTACTCAGATAATAGTAGCTGTTGTAATACTCAGAAATGCAGTAGCAGCTTATTGCTATAATGCTGTACACCTTGACAGTGCTGCAGGCTCGTATGGAATGATATCCCATTTCCTTGAGCATTTTCAGGATAAGCTCAACTATGGCAATTGCTCCGGAATAATTTTCCGATACAAAATGCACCATCGCCAGATTATAAAGGGAATTCATCACATCGTTGGCTTCCTCAAGCTCGGTAAGGTTAAGTACGCTCTTGATAAGATATGAGTGTGCCTTTTCAAAGTCCTCAAGGATCATGCTGTTGTAGCCCAGACCTGCAAGCATATGGGCTTCTCTGAGCGGATTCGGACGGCGAAGCACAGCAAGACGCTTCTGGTACATATCCCTTACATAACGGTGGTAGCCCGAACGGGAATACAGTATGATGTTTTTCATATAGGCGTTTAGCAGGAAGTTATCATTGCCAAGCTCGGTGCCAAGCTTTATTCCCAGTTCGAAATAATAGGGCTGCTTTATGCCCATAGCAATATCATGTATAGTTTCGCTGTCGTTCTCAAAGCCGAACACATAGATGTATGCAAGAAAATTTATAAACCCGTAGTGCTTTGCCTGCTCGACAATATGAGCATCACACTTGTAGGTAAAGTCGTATTCAAAAATATCCTTTCCTATGCCGCAGTAGGTTGACCACAGCAGTATCTTTGCCTTGCACGCAAGAAAGCTGTCGTTCATCTCATTGGCTATCTCTACGCACTTTTCACAGGCTTTTCTTACAGGCTCAAGCTCCGCTGCGATCATTCTTGCCCTTGCGCAGGCGTAGTAATAGTTGTATCTGGTGTAGCAGTCCTCGCTTTGAGCGCATTGAAGATCAGTCAATTTATCACACATTACAAGTGCCTGATCGACCTTGCCCATATTCATATATATCAGCGATGAAAGGTGTATGAACTGTATCTGCTCCTTCTTTTCAAAACGTATGGTCTTTTCGTCCAGACGATTGAGGATATTGTCCATATAATAGCTTGCATCCTCAAGCGAGAAGGTGTAGTACATATTGCGAAGCTTAAAAAGATATTCCGATGTATACTGTTTATCAAACCAGAACTCATCCTGCACATCCATAGTTCTTTCGCTGTCAAGACGTCCCCACTCAAGCTGGAGATCCTGATCCGCAGCTGACTGAAGAAGCTGGTTCCATGCGGACTTTTTATAATCGGTTATAATGAACTCATCGTTATACATCAGTATCGCATGTATGCCTATGGACTTCTCTATTATAGCGCTGAGAAGGCGTATCGTACTGTACGGCGCAAGGTGAAGCTTAGAGATTATCATAACAAGAGAATGGTCACGGGCGAGATATTCCAGAATGCCGAGTATATTCAGCTGCATACGGAAAGCCTCGTATTTGATCTCAAAGGTGAGCATATCCTCTTTGCGCGAACATATATCATCACGGATAAAGCCCGCTAAAGGCTCAATGTGCATGGAGTATACTCCGCAATTCCTGAGAAAATCCTCGGCAGTCATCTTATCTTTATAGTATGTGTTGTAGCACTGGCGTATCCACTGCAAAAACGGTGCATAAGAGCCATGCATTTCATGCATGGCATACTCATGGTACAAAAACACCTTATCGTCAGTTTTATCCACCTGAGCCAGAATCTCATTCCTGGTTATATCAAGCGTATTATAATGCTTGATGAATATTATACTTTTATTTTCCTTAGCAACATAAGAGGCAACAACGCTCTGAACATAGGTTTTAAAATCCATAATATCCCCCCGGTATCAGATGCCCGATACATAATGAAAGGCAAATACAGTTATATATCTTATATTATATCACTGTTTTGGAAAATTTCAATATAATTTACTCATATTATCAATAATTATTGTTCGCTTTTGTAAAAAAACGCAAATGTTGATAATTGTTATTGCTATTAGGTATCATATAAAAAACAAAAGCGGCAGTCTTGCAATAATGCGAAACATGGAGTATTATATGTTATATAGTAATATATTAAGGAGCGATGACCATGCTTTCAAGAAAAAACACCATAATCTCGCTGGTTATGAATATCCTTATCACGCTTGCAACTATCGCCGTTGTGATTTCCTACTACTGCGGAAATGACGGTGAGTACCATATCCCGCCGGACTTCCGTTTTTGCCTGTTCACCACCGATTCCAATATTCTGTGCGCTGTTTCGGCGGCTGTGCTTGCCTTTTTTGAGCTGCGATATCTTAAAACAGGAAAATCGATCCCCAAAGCAGCCATGGTGCTCAAGCTTGTAGGCAGTACCGCAGTAGCGCTGACCTTTGTTGTCGTTGTGCTTTTCCTCGGACCCACCACCGATTTCATCAGCATGGTATTCGGCGGGACTTCGGTTTATATGCACTTTGCCGGACCGCTTTTAGGCATTATCTCCTTCTGCTTTATTGAGCGGGCGCATATAATAGAAAAAAAGCTGCTTATTCCCGCTGTCATTCCCGCAGTGATATACGGTATCGTTTATGTTACAATGGTAGTGTTTATAGGCGAGAACAACGGCGGCTGGTACGACTTTTACGGCTTTAATATCGGCGGGTTCTGGTATCTGTCGAGCATAGTTCTCACACTTGTTCCTCTGGGACTCGGAGCGCTGCTCAGGCTCATACATAATAAATGTGTCCGTTCATCGTCAGCAAAATAAGACAGGATCTACTTCTTAGAGGTCTGGCGCCCTCCTGCACCCTGATATAATCTGTTGTTTTAGACATATTTCATCTTAACTCCCACCACCTGCATAGCAGGTGGTTTTTTTGTGCAGCAACCGGCAAGACGCTTAAACCGGCAAGACGCTTGCTGCTCCCTCTAAAGCGCAAAACAAAAAAACCGGCTGCGCAAGGCAGCCGGTAAAAACTTATATGGTTTTTAAAGTTGATTCAGGTGTAAGAATTACTCCTTAGAAGAAGCCTTCTTTGTCATTGCAACAGCTACGCCAAGAGAAGCGATAACTACAGCTACGAGAGCAACTGCAGATGTTGTGTCGCCTGTGGGAACTGTAGATGCATCTTCTGAAGACTCAGCAGCAGGTGCCTCATCGGACTCCTCAGCAGGTTTCTCAGCCGGTGCCTCGGTTGACTCCTCAGCGGGTGTCTCGGTTGACTCCTCAGCAGGTGTCTCAGTTGACTCCTCAGCAGGAGCAGCAGCTTCTACTGTCTCATAGCTAACAACCCATACGTTGAAAGCGTCATCAGCGCCAGCCTCATAACGGTCGTCCTCTTCGATAGCGGACTGATCAGCGATCTTTGTGGTGTCAAGAGTAACCTTGATGGTCAGAGGCTGACCCTCTGTAGCCTGTACGCAGCAGTTTGTCTGGCTGTTGTAGGTACGGTTGTAAGCAGCCTCGAACTCGCCCCAGCTGTCGTCCCAGTTGCCGTTTGTACGAACCTTGAACTGAACGCCTGAGAAGCCTCTTGAAACAGCTGTGCCTGTACCGTCATCTGTCATAGCCTCGGTGATCATGTCAGCAGTAACACTGTCGATTACGATTGTGCCCTCGTAAACGCCGTCGCCGTCCTCATCGGTCATGGGAGTGTCAGCTTCGCCCTTTTGGCCCCAACCGCAGAAAGAACCTGAGATACCAACTGTGCAGCTTGCGATGTCTGCGCTCTCTGCCATTTTAGCAAAAGCTGTCATAGAAGCAGCAGAAGTGATCATTGCAGCAGCGAGAGCTATGCCAAGAATCTTTGACTTTTTCATTGTAGTAAATCCTCCTAAAAATTATTCGGAGACATACCTGATATGCCCCTTTAGCAGTATTATACACTCTTATGGGCAAAAAATCAAGAGGAAAGTTATTGTGCAATATGTAAAAATTACAAAAATGTCATACAGCAACAGCAAATATTACAATTTTATATTAAGAGGTAGAAAAATAATCACTTAAAAATGATAATCAATACTAAAAATTTGTTATTAATGTTACAAATTGCCGCAGATATTTGTTAAACATTGCCGTTAAATTATCAATAGCCGTCGTTCACGGGTAATATTAAACAAAAAGCAAGTGACCGCAGGCAGCGTCAGGCTCAATATTGTACAGAATTTATAGAAAAAAATAACCCCGGCACATAAGTGTCGGGGAGTTGCTGCCGGCAACCGGACTTGAACCGGTACGGATGTTACTCCGAGGGATTTTAAGTCCCTTGCGTCTGCCTATTTCGCCATACCGGCATCTGACTGACGGAAATATTGTACCATACTATACGCTTTTTTTCAAGGGAAAAAACAAAAAAACATAAAAACTAAAAAAAATACTTTTCTCATGATATAGCTTTTTAAACAGGATTATGCTACAATAATTGACATGATAAATCGAAATTCAACACTTCAGGAGATTAATAAAAATGGAGCCTTATATTGCAGATTTTTTGTTTAATAAAAAAATCCCAAAATTGATAAGATACTCTGTCCTGGCTGTCATAGTAGGCTTTGTCGTATTTATTTGTTTCTATTTTGGTTTAGGAAGTTATTCTTTAATTGGAAAAATAATTTGTTGTGCTGTTGGTGTTCTAATGATTATCTTGGGTGCTTTCGTTGCAAGAAAAATACATAAAAACTAACACAACACATAAAGGTTTTGAGGGGGAAACAATATGTCTTGGTCAGAAAAGCTCAACGGCTTTTGGGAAGAAGGCTATCACTATTATCTTGAATTCAATAACGAGAAGCTTACGGTCAGGAACTACCGCAGAGAAATAGCTGTTGAAACTACTGTATCATACAATTGCGAAGCTCTTGAACGCGGTGAAAGAACCGTTATTTCACTTGCCGATAATGTACTTTCCCGCACATGGGACGGCAAAATGATGACGGAGATCAAAGAACTTGCCTATGAAAACGGCGAATTAAAAATGCTTTATTACTATACCATTATGGGAGAAACACTTTATACTCTCAAAAAAGTCAGCCACGGTCCCTTCGATCATATCCGTATCCGCGATGATGAATTTCTTGAAGGCTTACAGGGCGAATGGATAAGATGGTCTGAAAACAGAGGCAATTCAGAATACTCAATGGTACTGAGAATAAAGGGAAACAAGCTTTCATTTTTTGACGAACAGTTTGAGCCCTTTCATGCGGTAAGCTACTCCTATTCTCCGGATCAGGTGTATCTCGTTCCAGAAAACCTCATATCCGACAATTTCAGAGGCTTTACAAGAGTTGAAGTCCTTCCGGATATGCTCACTTCAACAATGATGGTAATGGATGCAAGCATGCCCTTATATGTGTTTGCCCGTAAAGAAAACCTTGACCGTATATCGGTTCCCGCCGCAGCAAGGCGTCCTATGGTCAACACAATGCAGTACAGGGCTCATGACCCCGAAAAGGGCTTTACCGGTATGCCTTATCCACCAAAGGAAGATCGCCCGTCCGATACTGCAGAAGACGTCTTAAAGTTTTGTCCCGAATGCGGCTACAAAAATTCCGACAAATTATCCTTCTGTCCCGAATGCGGAAGCAGATTGAAAAAATAAATATTTAAACCAAAACAGCACCATGAATCAATAATTGTTCACGGTGCTGTTTTTGCAGATTTATCATTTCTTTTTGTAGCCGTCCTTGAGAGAAACACTCCGGTTGAAAATTAGATGTGAGGGTGTGCTGTCCTTGTCGGGGCAGAAATAGCCCAGACGCATGAACTGATAGCGCGAATTGCTGTCGGAGTTTTCAATAAAGCGTTCTGCCTTGCAGTTTTTGAGTATAACAAGGCTGTTGGGATTAATATAATCAAGGAAGTTCTTGTCTCCGGTATCCGGCTCGGGATCGGTAAACAGATTGTCATAAAGACGAACCTCGGCGTCAACATAGTTGTTTGCGTCTACCCAATGAATGGTTCCCCTGACTTTTCTGCCGTCGGGAGTATCTCCTCCTCTGGTCAAGGGATCGTACTCCGCATAAACCTCAACGACTTTGCCGCTGTCGTCCTTTTTGCAGCAGGTGCATTTGACGATATACGCCGATTTAAGACGAACTTCATTTCCGGGATACAAACGGTTGTAGCCCTTGATTTTTTCTTCAATAAAATCCTCAGCTTCAATAAAGCATTCTCTTCCGAAGGTGATGGTTCTTGTTCCGTCCTCGGGACGATTCGGATTGTTCTCAATTTCAAAGTCTTCGGATTGTCCTTCGGGATAGTTAGTTATTATCAGCTTTATCGGATTTATTACCGTCATAACACGCTGTGCGTTGAGATTCAGGTCTTCACGCAGGCAATGCTCAAGGAAACCGTAATCTACAACACTGTTTGTTTTTGCAACACCTATCCTGTCACAGAAATTACGTATGGAAGCGGGCGTATAGCCTCTTCTTCTCAGGCCGCAGAGCGTCGGCATACGGGGATCGTCCCAGCCATTGACATAGTTTTCTTCAACAAGACGGCGAAGCTTTCTTTTACTCATAACAGTGTTGGTTATGCCGAGTCTTGCAAACTCAATCTGACGCGGTATGTACGGAACAGATGTATTGTTTATGACCCAATCGTAAAGTGGTCTGTGATCCTCAAATTCCAGAGTACAGAGCGAATGTGTTATTCCCTCAAGAGCGTCTTCAAGGGGATGAGCAAAGTCGTACATGGGATATATGCACCATTTATCGCCTGTTCTGTGATGATGCATTCTGTTTATGCGGTAGATAACAGGATCGCGCATATTAAAATTGCCGCTTGCAAGGTCGATCTTAGCCCTCAGCGTCATTGAGCCGTCAGGAAACTCTCCGTTTTTCATACGCTCAAAAAGATCAAGGCTCTCTTCAACAGGTCTGTCACGATAAGGACTTATCGCCGGATGTGAAAGATCGCCTCTGTTTGCTTTCATCTGTTCGGGCGTAAGCTCACAAACATAGGCAAGTCCTTTTTTTATAAGTTCAACGGCAAATTCGTACATTCTGTCAAAGTATTCCGACGCGTAATAGAATCTGTCATCCCAGTGAAAGCCAAGCCATGAGATATCCTCTTTGATTGCGTCAACATATTCAACATCTTCTTTTGTGGGGTTGGTATCGTCCATACGCAGGTTGCACATGCCGCCGAATTTTTCAGCCATACTGAAATTGAGGCATACTGCTTTAGCGTGCCCTATGTGAATATAACCGTTAGGCTCCGGAGGAAAACGTGTATGAACGGTTCTTCCCTCATATTTTCCGCCTTCGGCAATATCTTCTTTAATAAAATCCATTATAAAGTTTCCGGCGGACAGCTCCGCGGACTTGTTTGTATCTTCAGCCATGATGTCCTCTCCTTTTTAAGCTGTGTTTTGTTATGGATATCAATCAAATTTTTTCAGACCCTCGTGCAGCCTTCTGAGCGACTCTTCTCTGCCAAGAATATCGAGTATCTCCACAGCGCCGCCGGGCGTTACCGTCATTCCCGAAGCGGCAATTCTTACCGGCCACATAGCGGTACCGTTCTTGACCTCCAGCTTTGCCGCAAGCTCTATAAGACAATCGTGTATGCTGTCGTGATTCCATTCGGTAAGAGCTTCAAGGGCGTCAATTCCCGCTTTGAGCAGCGAGGGGGAGTTTTCAAGAGTGGTCTTGCTCTTTTTGTTTATAAAAAGCTCCTTTGTATAGTCGGGCTGCTCTGCAAAGAATGCTATTTTTTCCGGAATATCCGTAAGCCTTGTCGTTCTCTGCTGAAGGATCGAAGCCAGCTTCAGACAGTCAAGCTTCTTATCTCCGAGAGCCTTTTTGAAATACGGCTCAGCAACCGAGGCAAACTGTTCGGGAGTCATTGCCTTGATGTATTCTCCGTTGAACCATTCAAGCTTATCGTAATCGAATACGGCGGGCGACTTGCTTATGCCGTCAATGGAAAAGCTTTCTACAAGCTCCTGAAGTGTAAACATTTCCCTGTTGTCCTTGGGCGCCCAGCCAAGAAGCGCAATATAGTTTATGATTGCTTCGGGGAGAAATCCTGCCTTTACAAGATCCTCAAAGCTTGTTGCCCCGTGACGCTTTGAGAGCTTTGAGACAGAGCCGTCGTCGTTTTTGCCCATGATGAGGGGAAGATGGATATAAGTGGGGATTTCCCAGCCGAAAGCCTCATAAAGAAGATTGTATTTCGGTGTAGAAGAGAGGTATTCGCTTCCTCTGACAACGTGGGTAATGTTCATTGTGTGGTCGTCAATAACATTTGCAAAGTTGTAGGTTGGATAGCCGTCGGCTTTAATGAGTATCTGATCCTGAAGCTCGCTGTTTTCTACGGTAATAGAGCCGTAAACAGCGTCATCAAAGGTTGTGGAGCCTTCAAGCGGCATTTTCTGACGGATAACATAAGGTACTCCATCACTGAGCTTCTGCTGAACCTCTTCCTGAGATAAGCTTCGGCAGTGACGATCATATCCGCCGCCGGGCTCATCGGAGTTTTCTCTGAGCATATCAAGACGCTCCTTTGTACAGAAGCAGTAATATGCCTTATCCATTTCAATAAGCTGCTTTGCGTAAGGCAGGTACATATCCTTGCGTTCGCTCTGAACGTAGGGACCATATTCTCCGCCGATATCGGGACCCTCATCGTGGATAAGTCCTGCGCGTTTCATGGTATTGTAAATTATGTCAACAGCGCCCTCTACCTTGCGTTCCTGATCCGTATCTTCTATGCGAAGCACAAAGGTCCCGCCGAGAGATTTTGCAACAAGATATTCATACAGAGCGGTACGCAGGTTTCCTACATGCATAAATCCCGTAGGACTGGGAGCAAATCTGGTTCTTACTGTTTTTGACATTGTGGATCCTTCCTTTTTTGTACTTTATTGCCTTATCTTTTTATTATATCAAATTCTCAGATAAATTCAACCGATAATATAAATCTTTTTGAGCTTTTTTTACGGATACAGAAAATATGAGAATTATAAAATAATAATTGAATATTCCGACGAAATATGTTATAATTTCCTTGTTTGATTATAGCAGATATGTTAAAGTCACTTTCAAAACAGAATAATAAAACACTTAA
>CADBPE010000033.1 GCA_902796475.1 uncultured Ruminococcus sp. | reverse complement strand
GCGCAGGGCGTCCCCTCTCAAAAAACAGTCCACCGGACTGTTTTTTGATTCACCCCTGCGGAGCGCTTGAAGCATAGGGATTTCGCACTCTGCGGAGCGCGACCAAGGGCGCCGCCCTTGGAACCTGCAAGCCTTTGAAAAGGCTTGAGCGAAACTTTTGTGTTTAGTTTTTGGTTTGATATTTTTTGCGCGGGTAATTGCGTTTCCGCTTGTTTATCTGTGACCGCGAAATTGGGAGCGGCAGCTTGCCGCCGGCGGCGCAGAGCTGCTCATACTTGCGAGATCTCTCGTTTTATCCAATCCATCAGAACATCGGTAATGTAGGACTGCTCGCTTTCGGTCAGCTTTTTTCCGGATGGGATATTGTGCCACTTTTCAAGACAGCTCCGGCAGCAGCAGGCGGCGGCGTGCTGGGCAATAAAAACCGGATGTCCTTTCATCGGGGTCTGTCTGCCGTCGTTTTCAGGATTTTCCTCAGAAAGACGTTTTGATATAAACTCCTGCGCATGACGCATTATAGTGTCCATTCCCTTTTCCGAGATGTATTGCCTGTCCTTTTGCGAAAGATGAAAACGGCTCCTGAATTCCGAACCGGAAAGCCTGCGGAAAAGTTCTTCACGGTCAGGCAGTCTGTAAACTATCGAATCGCCCGTTTCTGTTCCCGGAATGTAGCTGTATCCGGATCTTCTCGCCTGCGGCATCTGATCCCGACGGTCAATGCGGTATGTCCTGCCGTCCTTAATAAATACGGCGCCCGTCTGCTTAAATGTAAACGGCACAGCGCTGCGCACACATTCACGTCTCAGTTCCTGCACCCAGCGCAGATCACAGGGGCGGGCGTCCGGTCCGGATTCTCCTCCGCAGGTAACATGCTCTATTTTGCCATGAGAGAGATACTTTTCCATGTTTATCTCTTCAAGCATCGGCTCACAAATGACCTGACGGTGCTTTATGGGCAGACTCAGCAGTATCGGCAAACGATAGTCAGTCCTGTCCTGATTCTCACAGGTGCTTGAGATGGTCACGTTGTCCCAGCCGTCTCCCCAGTCGGGCGGAATGCACTGCTCAAAACGGTCTATCCTTTTGGTGATGATATGAAAGTCAATATCCTTTCTCAAACGTATCATGTCCCAGCAGGCAGCTCTCCATTCATCCGCCGAATCAAGAAAAAAATCCGAGGTCATGCAGGTAAATACTGTCCCGCCTTCGGGCGCAAGCTTGTATCCGCCTCTGCGGTCCTTTTTGAGCGGCAGATCATAATTGCCCGTTCTGCTCACAACGGAAGCATCCTTTCCGATACTTCCGTCACGGCGGTAAACATAACAGTTTGCACAGCCCGGACTTATCTTACGGCAGCCGTGCCAAGGGTTCCATATCTGCATTTTATTTTCCTCCAACGGGAGAGTTTCATCTTATCTCCCATGTTTCATCAAGTATCTCCGCTTCGGTGCTATCTTCAACAAAGCGTGATATCTCCTCCATAATGCTGTCAGCCAAAGCATTGTGCGGTACGATCACAGCAGCACCTATCACAATAATGCAGTGGGTATCCTGCTCATCAATTTCCGCAGCAGAAGCATGAAAACGGTTCTGCAGTCTGGCGACAAGGCTTTTTACGATCATTCTTTTTTCCTTCAGGCTGTTCACCCAGGGAGCACGCAGCCGGAATGTCATTGCAAGTATTTTCATTTTTCCAAGCGCCCCTTACGGTCGGGCGCCTTGACCGATAAGATAATGATATTATAGCACAGACTGTCCCGCAGTACAATCCGCCGCAGGATCTTTTTATGAATAAGCGCCGAAGCTCAGACGCTGATTTATAAAAGTCACTGGAAACTTATCTTTCTTTGGTGTATAATATTTCTCAAATAACATATCTAATATGCTGAACATCAAAATCAAAAATTTCCGGAAGGGTGATAAATATGATATATACTCCGCTGACAAAAAAAGCTCTGCTTATCTCGTTCAACGCTCACAAGGAACAGCTTGACAAAAGCGGTATGCCTTATGTGTACCATCCTTTTCACGTTGCCGAACAGATGAAAGACGAATATACCACCTGCGCCGCTCTTCTGCATGACGTTGTTGAGGACACAGGCATAACTCTCAATGATCTTCGTTCGGAAGGCTTTCCCGATGAGGTAATTGACGCCCTGTCTCTTCTGACGCACGAGGACGGCACACCCTACTTTGAATATATTGAGCGCATAAAAACAAACCCGATAGCATCCGCCGTAAAGCTTGCCGATCTTGC
>CADBPE010000032.1 GCA_902796475.1 uncultured Ruminococcus sp. | reverse complement strand
CAGCGCAGCTTTAAGCTTCCGCATGGGTAAACTATCAACTCTGGATCGTCATCGGCAGCTTGCCGGCGCAGAGCCTGCGCTCCCGTGTTAGTTTTGGAGATGTTTTTCATTCAGTTAGTTAACATCGTTTATCTTGATTTCCGCTATTCCATCTATTTGAGTTTCACGGATTCAGGTTACAGATAATGCCGGCATAAATAAAAATAACAGCAGCGATAAGATAAAACTTACCGATGCTGCTTTTTTATGACTTCGTTCCTGCTTTTGCTTTCTTTTTCAGGAATTTGCCGTCGATCAGCCAGTCAACGCCCTTCTCCGCAAAACTGAAAAGCAGCGCCAGAGGAATGGTCGCAGCAAAGCACGCAATGAAATAAAGATATTTGTCCGGAATGAGATCTCTGAGGATTATCATTGGTATGCGCTGTAAAATGTATATTTCAAAAATATAATTTCCCAGGAAAGAAAGTATCGGATTGCCGAACCTGACCTTTAGGGATATTGCTAAAAGCAGAACAATGCCTGCCAGTACGAAAACCTCGTAAGCGGTCATTTTATTCTTGTCCATTGATGAAAATACAATAGCTATCGTTCCGACGGTAACAAGGATAAGATAATTCATGTGTCCTGCTGTGACCCACCTGCGGAAATGCGGCTCGATGAGAGCAAAGAACATTCCCATAAAATAGGCGATAACTGTGTTGTACCAGTAGGGCTGCTTGAAAAATGACATAGTGATGATAAAAGCGAGCGTCAGAAGACCCATTATATATAATCCGGTTTTGTAGTTTTTGCCCACAAACCGGAAACTGAAAAATGTCAGGACATACAAAACCAGTGTGTCAAAAATATACCAGTTGCTGTTGCCTATGCCATCCCAGCCGAAGAACGAGAAGAATACCACCCAAGGGTCGTGCGAGATGCCCATTATTGCATTGGTGATGACAAAAAGTGACACCGCCATAGCAAAGTGTACCCATATCTTCGGAAAACGCTTTGTCATTATCGAATTGACGTAGGGCGTCCCTTTTTTGGCAATTGAGAGCATTATGCCGTAGCCGGAGAAGAAAAGAAAGGGAACAACAATAAGCTGCCCGTTCCACTTGCCAATGGCATCGTAAACATAGTCAAACTGTTCTATCTTCACATAGCTTTTGTAGTGCTGAATGAAAACCAGCAGCACGAAAAATCCGTTTATGCACTGCGTCTGCTGGCGGGAGATGTAATCCGTATTCGTGCGTGTTATATAAAACCGCGCGCCGATCAGAAACACTCCGATGAAAATAAAATAGATGAAGTCCAAAAAATCACGCCCTTTTAGAAATGCTGATACAATTAAGGCACGGTCTACCGGAACAGGTGAACCGTGCCAAAAGAACCATCGGATCAAAATATGAGCATTTTTAACTTTACGACGTTATCACGGCTCCGGACCTGTGCTGATGTTTATAACAACGGTCGAGCCGTAGCGTTCCTTGTCGCCTGCGGTATGGCTGGTGTAGCCTATTACCTTGCCGGCTTCAACGGTGTCGCTGGAAACATAAACGCCTGACGCTACAAAGCCCTGAGCGTTAAGGGCGCGGACGGCAGTTTCAACGGACTGACCGGCGATGATAGGCAGTTCTCTTTCAGCCGAGCCCATGCTGACGGTGACAACGATAGTTGCACCCTTGCGGGCACTGATGCCGCTTTCGGGGCTTTGTGCCTTTATCACGCCTTCCTCAAACTTATCGCTGATCTCGTCCTCGGTCTTGATGATAACATAATCCGAGGTGCTGTTGATCTTGGCGATAACATCATCATATCTCTGACCTACCAGATTGGGAATGAAGATCATATCCGGATCATCGGGATCGCCGATAGATTCCTCTTCCACATCCTCGGTCTTGCCGCCGAGAAAGCTTGTGAATGAATCGGGATTGTTGGATATCCAGTAGATACCCGCAACAAGCAGTATCAGCAGACAGGCAAGTACGGTAAGTATACCCCAGACGAATCCGGGTACGCCGTCTTTTTTGCGCGGCGCGTAGTTTTCGGCAGCTTCACTCTGTATAGCGTTCCTGTTTGCCTCGTTGCGGATAGCCTTTACAGTGGGTGCCGAGGAAAGCTGTGTGCGCATTTCTTCAAATGTAGCGATACGGTTGAGTTTCTGCACCTGAAGACCGCCTGCAAGAGCCGTTACAACGTGAGGCGGCAGTCTTTTGAATACGGACGTAGGAATCGAAAGCTTGCCGTCAGCCTTGCGCTGGTTGCTGTTTTCGGGCAGACGTCCGGTAAGAGCATAGAAAAGAGTAGCGGTAAATCCGTAAACATCGGTAGCTTCGTCTAAAACGCCTATATCCTTATACTGTTCGGGAGCAGCGCAGCCGTCCATAAGCTCCGGCTCAAAGAAACCGCCGGTCTGACGCATTTCTTTAAGAGCAAAGTCGGTAAGTCTGAGCTTGCCCTGGGCAGTGACCACTAAATTCTCCGGAGAGATGGCATAGTGACCTATACCCGAAGCATGAAGCGCTGAAAGCGTAGTGATAAGCGGCATGAAGAGCGGTCTTGCGGTATTCCAGTCGATGCTGCCGTTTCTTCTGCTTATGTATTCGGTAAAGGGTATGGACTCATAGTATTCGGAAACGGTGTATGAAACTCCGTTTTCGCTGAAGATATCGAAGATAGGCGCAATTGCCGTAAGCTCTCTCTGACGTGCTATGCTGCGGTAATAGTTAAGGAATTCCTCGTTGAGTTTTTCAAACTGTTCCTCGCAGCCCTCTTTGATAATTACCTTCTTTTTGCCGCTCCTTCTTCCGCAGATGCCGGCAGGCATAAATTCGCTTATGATAACGGGAGCGCTCATGGTTTTGCTGTAGCCTATATATTTTGCGCCTTCGGCGTTGTTGGTGAGCTTTTTACCCACAACATAGTTACCCTCCTGAAGCTCTGCGCCAAGAGGAATAAACGGTGCGTTCTGTACGGCGTCTCTGTCGAATCCGCAGATGGGGCAGATCCTTTCGCCGTTATTATTTTTCATACAGCCCAAGCATAGCTGTGCCATATTATTACTCCGCCATTCTCCGTACTGATTTTGGAAACAGACCGGGCTGTACGGTAGACCCGCCTGATATATCTTATAAATTATAGCACAACCGATATACAAAATGCAAGCTTTTGTAATATTAAAAAAATGACGGAAATGTAATTAATTTTGTTAAAATGTTTTTCCATGTTTTCTTGGTGTTCACAGTAGTGGTCTGTCATCGATCCGGATTCTTTTTGACCCTTTTCAGGTACTTTTCTATCTCATCTGCCTTCATACTCAACGTAGTTACCGCATATGTATTGTCGGTTTCAAAGCGATAGCATGCTGCTGTGCAACAGGGAGATCAAAGTTCAAAAAATTGATTTCCCTGTGCTGAAAGGCAGCAAAGAATAAAAAAGCTCCGCCCGATTTCCTGTTGAGAGGTCGGGCGGGATGTTCCTGTATTTGTTATTGTATGTAAACAATGGCTGTCTTGCGGAAAGCCGCTATGATGCGCATGACCGCAGAATAAAACAGGCTGATGGAATAGCCGTAGATCAACAGCTCAGTGGTACCGGCGATCAGCCCGAAGCATAGCAGCGTAACGGTGAATATCAGAGCGATAATGCCGTTTACAAGCCTGCCCTTCCATGCCCTCGCTCCGAAGCGTTTTGCCTCCAGTGCACGAAGGACGCTTATGGCGCCGTTGAAGCCGTAAATGCCCAGCAGGTAAATCATGATGACAAAGGAGGACATTCCCGACAGACCGGCAGTGAATATTGCTAAATCAAGTATTATCAGCGAACGGTACAGAATGGCTTTTCCTCCCACCATATGGCGTGCCATGGTCGTATAGAACCACAGCATACGCACTCCGTACAGAACCAATGCCAGGCATATGATAGTGGTTATCAGATTGGCGCTCATATTCGGAAAAATTGACAATATCAGCGCCACTATCATCAGCCCCGCACCGATCAGAATGTTTTTTATACGCTGCCAGCTGCTCATGGTTTATTCTCCTTCCTGCAAAATATCGGTTTGCGGAACGCCTGTCGCCCCGGGAGCCCTTTTTCGTAATCTATGGAATATCCTGCAAGCTTGCTGCCTGAATTGAAGATCTGGTTGGTGACCATGCTTTTCTGAGCAAGAGCAGCTATAATGAATTTACCGATGAAGGTATTGTCCTTCTGATCCTTCGGCGCAGACTTGTATTCTTCCTGGTATCGGTTCAGATCAAAGGGGTCAATAGTCTTTCCGGAGAGCTTTTCTCCCAGTGCCTGCCAGTCCTCTGAAGCATCCGGCTGACGCTTGCGGATGATATTGTCTATTTCCTGTATGTGGGGTTGGACAGAATCCGTATCATATTGCTCTGTTTCAAATTCCTTATGGATCCCCCGCAGATATTTCATGGCGTAGACCATCTGGCAAAAGGCATGGTGATAGTCCGAAGGATTATCCTTTGTATATTCCTCATATTCTGCCCATGCCGGCAGATACTGATAGCGGATAAAGCTGTAATCCGGCAGATGTCCGGCTCTGCCATGACCTAAATTCATGATGGATTTTTCATTATCCTGGAAGAGACTGCTGGTATATATACAGTTGTCTAAATCGTCCGGAAGGGAAGCGCTGTGACGGAAGGTGATCTTGCGTCGTATATCTCCGTCCTCCCCGGGCATGAGCTCATAAAAATGATAATTGGTATTATTGATGACCATGGAAGGCGTCCCCGCAAAATATGTATGCGCCCAGGTATCTGCTAAGATATGCATGGCAAGTCCTGCCGCCTGGAGCGGCTTATCCTTTGCCAGCTCGACGGTCATTTTAAGCAGTTTGCCGTTGGGACCGCAGATAAGGCGGTATTTATTAAGATATTTTTTTGAGCAAGGCGTGGGAGGCTTGGCGCTGAGATCTCTGGGAAGAAAATGAAAGGACGACCATATTCTTGTGATATCCTGAAGCCCTATGATATCAGTTCTTGCCTCCATCAGCTCTAACTGAAGCTGTGTCGTTGCGGCGGAGAGAGGCGCGCCAAGATCCCGGAGGAGCGTTTTGCAGCACAGATCCACCAATTGATCGCTGTAGCTTATTGTCATAGCCTCCTGGTGAGAATAGCCTGCTATGATCGAAGCACAGTATGTGGCATAATAGTGAAAATCAGAATTCATAATGCATGCGCTCCTTTCTGTACCTGCTGAGATTGCTGTTTTCTGAGCCTTCTCAGTTTTATGGAAGAGGAAATAAGCTCTATCAGGAAAACAAGTAATGAACCGTCAAAGATAATAGAAATCATCGTAGACAGATCAAAGCTTTGTGTTAATAATATCACTTCATAAAGCAGACTCAAGCATTGAAGCAGGATAATAAATCCTATAAGTATCAGATATCTTCTTTTCTTGCCTGAGCCCTCGGAAACGGCACACAGACCTGCTATGCAGTACATCAAAAAATAGATCACCGCCAGGATTCCCACTATGACATATACTATAAACCCCTCGGAATACGGCAGAGCCTCTCCGAGCTCATCCTTATAGAAAATAAAAACCAGAAAAACTTTTATAAGGACCCATACGCTGAGGGCAACAATGCCACCTCCGAGAGTAGTCAGGTTATTTTCCTGCCTGCGGATGCGCGCCGCAGGGGAACCTGTAAAGGGCTTATCGGGATGCTCGGTTCCCGGAGGAGCATAGCGGGCTTTTCCGAATCCCAATATTGGTATGAAGATCAGCGGCAGAAAGAAAGTTCCCAGCTTAAAGCCGTCTCCTTTGCCGAAAACATTGCAAAGCTTATTGATAATGATTATCTCATACACAAGGGTAAACGCCGAGGAAATTACAAATGAGGTAGTTTCGATCCACAGGATACTATCCTTCATAAACGGCAAGATCATTCCAAATGCGCAGAGCATCAGATCAATTAATAGCCAGACATTGCTCATACCGACGATTTTGTGGATAACGATCAGGTTATATATCGGTACAAGTGATTTCCATCCCTTTTCGCCTGCTTTGGTCAATATCCTCCAGATTGCCGCCGTTATCAGAACCAGTCCTGCCAGAGTGATTATCAAAAAAACTGCGGCAACAGCTATTGAAGCGTTTTTGTCCATGATTTTTCCTCCTTATATTTCTTACACTTTCAGTATGACAGATAAACACACGTTTTACAAGAGGGTCACTTCATATTTTTG
>CADBPE010000031.1 GCA_902796475.1 uncultured Ruminococcus sp. | reverse complement strand
CCTGCAAGCCTTTGAAAAGGCTTGAGCGAAACTTTTGTGTTGTGGTTTTGTGGAAGTATTTCTGGGCGCGGGCAATTCGTTTCCGCTCGTTTATCTGTGAACGCGAATACGGGAGCGCAGGCTCTGCGCCGCAGGCTCTGCGCCGCCGCCGGCGGCGTTCAATTCCTTTCTGACCGAAGCTACGGCGGAAAGTGTGCGGTCAATATCAGCAGCGCCGGTAAATGCCGACGGCGACATCCTTACAGCACCTCTCTCCAGAGTACCCGCCATTTTATGCGCAAGAGGACTGCAGTGCAGACCGGCTCTTACCGCAATGCCCCGGCGGTTCAGCATGGATGCCGCTGTTTCACTGTCGGCGCCCTCAAAATTGAATGAAAGTATCGGAACGGAATATCCCGGGTCAGGCTCCGGCAAATACAGCTCTATCCCCTTCATTGAGGACAATCCGCGATACAGGCGCTTTATCAGCATAAATTCGTGGGCGGCTATCTTTTCGGGTGTCATCCGCATCACAAATTCCATGCCTGCGCGCAGTCCGGCAATGCCCGAAACATTCGGCGTGCCGCTTTCAAGTCTGTCCGGAAGCTCGTCCGGCTGTTCAAACGAAAGCGAATTGCTGCCCGTCCCGCCTTCTGCAAGCGGCTCCGGAACAGTACCGCTGTTGATTATCAGCATACCCGTACCCATAGGGCCGTAAAGCCCTTTGTGACCCGCAGCGCACAGATAATCCACCCTGCTGTCCTGCAGGTCTATCGGCACAACTCCGGCGCTCTGGGCGGCATCCACAGCAATAAGAAGTCCGTATTCGTGAGCAAGAGCCGCAAGTCTTTCTACCGGCAGACGTATCCCCCACACATTTGAAGCATGGGTACAAACTATCATTTTTGTCCGGGAATTGATGCTCCTGCGGAACGAATCGACTGTTCTGTCATTGTCAAAGGGATATACCCTTGCTTCGGTATAGGTCACCCCTATTTTTTTCATGCCTTCAAGCGGGCGCATCACGGCATTGTGTTCGAGGGACGACACCACCACATGGTCGCCGCTTTTGAGAACGCCTTTCAGCACCGTGTTTATTGCCGAAGTGCAGTTCAGCGTGAAAACCACATCCGATTCTGCTCCGGCGTTGAACAGGGCGGCTGCCGTTTTTCTCGCCCTGTATATTTCCTCTGACGCTCTGATGGAAAGCGCGTGACCGCTCCTTCCCGGATTTGACATATTATTCACAGCAGCCGCCGCTGCCTCACGCACCCTCTGGGGCTTAGGAAAGCTGGTGGCTGAATTATCAAGGTATATCACCTGGGTGTGCTCCTTTCTGCTCTGCCCAGAACTCTGGTTCCGCTTTCGCGCAGTATACGTTCAGCCTCATCGGCATTTTTCCTGACGTACAGGCTGTATCCGCAGCCCTGTCTGGCGCTGCCTCTCGGCGTCCTCTCAATTTCTGACGATATCCCGTGTCTTCTGAGTATCTCTCTGCCTCTCATGGCATTCGTTACTGACGACATCATTATAAGAGGCTTATCCATTTTTATCACCTCACTGTTTTTTTAACATACTATGTTGTTATTAAGCAATATGTGCGGATAACGCTCTTTCTTGCCGCTTTCACTGACAACGCTGAAGCAGTATTATCCTCAAAAAGTTCTGCGGGCGCGCCCATCTTCATGAAGAAAGATGGAATTTACTTCTTTGAGAGCCGGCACCCTCTTGCGCACTGACATCATACGCTGTTTTTTAGTCATTTTTGCGCATCAAAAAACACAGTACCCTCCAAAAGGAAGATACTGTGTCGCTTGCAAGATGATATTTAATATCAGATCTTCATAAAGCCTGTCATGTAAGCAAAGATTATGTCAGCCTTGTGGGCAGCGTCCTCGTCCGACTCGCCTACTGAGGTTGCGTATATCTTTATCTTAGGCTCGGTGCCGGACGGTCTTACTATTACCGAACCGCCGCCTTCGAGCGAATATGAAAGCACATTAGACTTAGGAAGCTTTATCTCCTCTTCTCCGCCGTTTGCAAGATCCTTCCTGACGGACGTGAGATAGTCGGCAAGCTCTGTTACCTTGCTGCCGTAAACAGCTGCGGGAGGTGCAGAACGGAGATCGTCCATGATCTTTCCCATTATCTCCATACCGGCAGCGCCCTCGAATTTGAAGCTCTCTGTCCTGTTAAGATAATATCCGTACTCCTTGTAAATGGATGTCATGACCTCGTCAAGGCTCTTGCCCTGCTGACGGTAGTATGCAGCCATCTCGCAGATGAGCATTGAAGCCACAACTGCATCCTTGTCACGGACATACGAGCCTGCAAGATAACCGTAGCTCTCCTCGAAGCCGAATACATATCTGTTCTCCTGGTTCTTCTGTTCAAGAAGAAGTATCTGCTCACCGATATATTTGAAGCCTGTGAGCACTACCTTCAGCTCGCAGCCGTACTTTTCGCATACCCTGTCAACTAACTTGCTGGTAACAACGGTCTTTACAGCCACAGGATTTTCGGGCAGAGTACCCGCTGCCTTGCGGCATGAAAGAATGTAGTTGAGCAGCATAACGCCTGTTTCGTTGCCTGTCATAAGACGGTAGCCGTCGGCTGTCTTAACGGCAATGCCCACACGGTCGCTGTCGGGATCGGTAGCCAGCAGAAGGTCTGCCTGCTCCTTCATGCAAAGCTCAAGACCAACCGAAAGAGCTGCTTTTTCCTCCGGATTCGGATAAGGGCAGGTCGTAAAATTGCCGTCAGGATTTTCCTGCTCAGGCACAACTACAACATTTTCAACGCCGATCCTTGAAAGGATCTTTCTTACCAGCTTGTTGCCGGCGCCGTTAAGCGGCGTATAGACCACTTTAAGACCGGAGCCCTTGCAGATATCCTTGTTGATCGTCTGCTCCTGCACCCTGTCAAGATATGTCTCGTAAAGATCGTCGCTGATCCACTCGATAAGACCGCTTTCAACAGCCTTGTCAAAATCGGCAAGCTTTATATCGCCGTTGAAATAATCGACCTTCTGTATCTCATCATAAACCAGACCTGCGTTAACGTCCGTCATCTGACAGCCGTCACTGCCGTAGCACTTGTAGCCGTTGTATTCGGCCGGATTGTGGCTTGCCGTTACCATTATGCCTGCGCTTGCTTTAAGCTCTCTTACGGCAAATGAAACAACGGGCGTCGGCTGAAGCTCGGTGGAGATGTATGCCTTTACCCCGTTTGCAGCCAGTACCCTTGCGGACTCCTTTGCAAAAAGGAAGCCCTTGATCCTTGAATCGAAGGAAATGGCAACTGACGGATTTTCATACTTCTTGTTAAGGAAGTTTGCAAGTCCCTGAGTAGCCTTCCTTACTGTGTAGATATTCATTCTGTTTGTGCCGGCTCCGATTATGCCTCTGAGACCGGCAGTGCCGAATTTCAGTTCACGATAAAAGCTTTCATTGATCTCACTTTCGTTCATTCCTGCAAGCTCTGTGATCAGATCCTGATCGTCTTTTGCGTTCTCCAACCAACGATTGTACAATTCCTTAGTTTCCATTGCTATTCCCCCTAACAAAAATACGACACTATTGTCCTATTCCATATATATGATTATAATATCATATTTTTCCATTTCTTTCAACAAAATTTTTGTAATATTTAAAAATATTTTTCTTATGATTAAATTTCAAAGTAAGTTTACTGAAACCGCCGGTGTTGTTTTTGCGGCAAAAAAACAGACCATGAAATTATTCATGGTCCGGAAAGTGCTACTTTGTTTTGAGCTTTTGCACCTTGCTGTCATTGTCGCCGGTCTTTGAGCTTTCACGGCATTTTGCGGTATGCTTTTCCTCCTTGTAGCGGATGAAATCTATTATTGACAATATCCCTGTTATCACTGCGGCAAATCCCAGAGCGAATACAAGAACGCCTAAGACAGAATGCTCCATGATCCAGTAAAGTATGCCGGAAACCGTCAGCGGCAGACCTGCCGCCAGCGGTATGATGATCGAGGATACCTTGAATTTCTCCTCAACGCAGTCGTCCATGTCGCTTTCGGGGCCGCCCTTTTTCTTCCTGAACTGCAGCAGCTTATATATGGATATCAGCAGGAAAGACGCCGAAAACAGGATGTAGAATATTCCTCTGTACTGCATGGTGCGCGTCCATATCTTGTAAGGCTCGTCAGAGCGCAGGCAGACCTTGATAGTGTCTCCGACCTTCCATGAGCCTTCAAATTGTCCAAGCGGAACATTGACGTACTCCTTGCCTTCAAATGTATAGCTCACAAGCGTTGTGGTGGTCTGCATCTGGGATTGAGCAGAATCCTCAAAGGCGGTTATGGTGGCAGTAAGCTCCACCGCATTGAACGGCAGGTCATTTGTGCGCACCTGCAAAAATATTCCGAAAGCAAGGCAGAGTATGCCCGCTATAAGCATTACTATGCTGCCTCGTTTTCCTATCCTTTCGATGGATAGCTTTTTCATTTTTATCCCTCCATTCCGCTGCGGAATATTTGTGATCACTCTTCGATATACAGAACGACAGTCTTTCCTACGTCGTTTGAATAGAGTGAGGCGTATCGGTAGACAAATCCCTTTTCCTCCAGATAATCGCTGTAACAGCTCTCCCAGTTATCAAGAAAATCCTCGTATGATTCTGACGAGATGAACCTTATCGGAATGCTGATCTCACCCTCAGGCGAATAGAACCTGTCAAGAAGCTCGTCAAGGCGGGTCTTGTTATCCTCATCAGGAGTTATGACAAGTCCGTTCATCACATGATAATTCATTTTCTCGCTGACACAGGCGGGTATGCCAAGATCGGCATATATACCCAATGGCGTGTGGGTCCGGCTCATAATCTCATCGCACTGGTTAAGGAAGCTGTAAAGCGGCATTACAGTCTGATCCTCGTCCTCCCTGAGATTGTCTGTGGTAAGATCAACATTATAATAGCCGTCTTCAAGATGAATGATGTTCCATGAGTGTGTTGCGTACAGGCTGCCGCTGTCCCAATTCGGATATCCCGAAATTGTCATGCACTCAAAGCCAAGCACGTTCATACACCATGCAAATCCCTTGCTTATGCCCTCGCAGCGGGCTTTGCGGTCAATAAGAGACCCGTAAGCAGAGCCTGAATATTCGGTAGTTTCGGTATACACAATGCTGCTGAACATATAGTCATAAACATATTTTTCGGCGTCATACATGCTCATTCCGGCGGTCTGCTGTTTAAGCTCCGAGAAAAAGCCGTTCAGTTCCTCCATACATCCGGAATATTCATTCTTTGTCATGCTGTAATAGAATTTGACTCCGTTCACATTGCCGGAATAGTCATAATGCGGCGCATAATCTCCCTTGAGATGTATAAGCTCCGGACAGTCATAATTGAGCAGCCACATCAGCTTGTCAAAATCATCCTCTGCTACCGAATGTCTGAATGTTGCTCCTGATTCAAAATTTTCAGCAGCATGATAAAGTACGGCAAAGCTTTTCTTTTCCTGTTCGTTCAGCTTGTTTACGAAATACTTGTTTTCAATTTTGTAAACGGTAGTTATGTCTTCATTGGGATCAAACGGTTCGGAAGATATCTCGCTTATCTCTGAGCTTTCTTCGGCACTTGATTCCGGTTTTTCTGAGGATCCTGAGCTTTCATCATGCGACGGCTCAGGGCTTTCAGATGAAGATGCTGACGGGTCTTCGTCCTTGGAGGAAGCCGCATCAGAAGAT
>CADBPE010000030.1 GCA_902796475.1 uncultured Ruminococcus sp. | reverse complement strand
GCGGCGGCAAGCTGCCGCACCCAATTTCGCGTTGTAAGAATAACAGGACGAAACTGCACTGCTCACGGCTGGAAGATAGTAAGAACCGCGATCGGTTTATTTTCGGTCGGAGCAAACTGCCGCCGCGAACAGGGGACCGGCAGCTTGCCGGCGCCGTATCATGGTACGACACTTTTAATCTTTATTAATAACCAAAAATATTCAATTTTTATATTATTTTTGGGTATTTTGTTGCATTTTTGCGTTGAAAGTGATATATTTAATAAAGTATCGTTTGCCCTTACATATCTTTTGCAGGGAATATTCAGCCGAAGGAATTTCAGATGCTGTCACTTTACAGCTTCAAGGAGGATAATAATGAAGAAGATCTTTTCTTTGGTATGCGCCTTTATATTGCTGCTGACATGCGCCGCTTTTACGGCTCTGCAGTCAGGCGCTGCCGCATTTGACGGATGGTACGACAAAAGCACCGGCTTCATGTATTATGACGGGAGCATCGTGGGCTATACCAAGGTCGAGGACGATATTGTTATCCCGTCTTCACTTCATGGCCTGAATATCGACGGCGTGTATAGATTCTGGTTTTATCCGCTTGAATGCGCAAATAAGTATGTGAACGTCTCCGCAGATGATGACGGTACCTACAATTCCTTTGAAGAAATGCAGCAGAAGGCTGATGATGCCGATACCATTCAGCCTGTATTTGACTCCGGTATCCATGACGGCGTGATATATCAGTACAAGTCGGTCATACGCAAAATAACGCTTTCCGAGGGCATTACAAGAATATACGGCGGCGCATTCAAGGACTTCACCGCTCTTGAAGAGGTAGTTCTTCCAAGCACGCTTGTTTCCATCGGAGACGAAGCGTTTTCGGGATGTACCCGCCTTAAAACGATAAACCTTCCCGGAAAGCTTTCAAGCATTGGCAAGTCGGCTTTTGAAGGTTGTGCAAGTCTGGAAAGCGTGTCTATTCCTTCAAATGTTACAAAGCTCGGGGACAAGGCTTTTTCGGGCTGTTCAAAGCTGAACAGCGTAAAGCTCCCCCATTCGGTACAGTATGCGGCGATAAAGGCTTTCGACAGCTACGACCAGCTTGCAGGAAAAAAACAGACGGTTGACGGACTGAAATATACCGGCACGATACTTACAGGCTATGAAAAGATCCCCGAAAACGGCAGCATTTCGATACAGAAGGATACCACCATGATAGGCGACCGCGCATTTGAAAAATGTACAGAGCTTACCGAAGCTGTGATACCCGAAAATGTCACCTGCATCGGAGATGAAGCTTTCGGAGAATGTACAGCGCTGAAAACCATTGTGTTTCCCGACAGCGTAAGCGATATCGGCAGCAATGTGCTTGGTTCATGCAAAAAGGACGTCACGACAGTATATGCTGATCCGGAAACTCCGGCTGCCGTATACGCCGCAGAGCTTGGACTTACCGTAAAGCCTGTCAAGGAATACTATGGTTCCGTTCAGAATTCTTTATCATCAGGAGAAAGCAGCAGCGTATCTGACAGCGTATCATTTGTGGGCGGCTCCCGACCCAAGCTTGAAAGCAAGGGCGGCAGCTCTGAAGGCTCCTGGCCATGGTTCATTACATTGACCTCGATCATACTTATAATAGTCACCGCAGGCGTTATCATTGTAATAAGGAAAAGAAAAAATCAATAAAAAAGAGGGTCTGTAAGCAAAGCGCTTGCAGACCTTCCTGTTCGTTTGTTGGTACAACGCATTTTACTGTTATTATACGCTCAGTGATAAACGGTATCCCGAACGGTCATACCGCTGACGCAGAATATCATTGTACGATTTTTTACCGGTTACTTTTATGCACCTTCGGCTTTTTCATCCTGTATGCCGTTCTCGATAACAACATCGACAGCCCTCAGCAGCTCACGGTATTTTTCAAGCATATATCTGAGGTATTCCCTGCCCTTGTCGGTTATGGTGTAGTAATTTCTTGTTCTGTGACTCTCGGTTATCTCCTGTGAATACTCGCTCACATATCCCTGCTCCTGCAAACGGTACAAAACGGGGTACAGAAAATTCATTTTATATGTGCTGTTGCTTCTTTTTTCCAGCTCCTGTGAAAGATTGTACACATACATAGGCTTTTCATTCAGCAGCAGAAGTGTCATCATCGGACTTGTCGCTCTCTTGAATGAATCCTCAAATGAACTTTTTGCATCCTTATTCGATATCCTTCCCATTACTGCTCACCCTTTCATGGCTTTTTAGTCATTATAATACCAAAAAGGATTTATTTTTTCAATATATATTCCGAAAATTTGTTGTTAAATTAATGTAAATAATCTATGTAAATAACATTGAAAAACTTTAAGTTTCCGCATGAAAAGGTCACATTTATGCTATTTCAAGGTATGCTCTCAATCAAGTGCGTATTCTCCGCCCTGAAAATTATATACAGAAAGTATATTTTATGATATATATACTTTAAGTTTTGGCAATTTGTGTTTCATATTGCCTTGAATATAAAATTTTTTAATGATATAATACAAAAGGATATTTCACGACAAGGGAGAACTGAACTATGTGGTACAACGAAGACAAAAATCCCACCTGGGAATGGAAGCGTATGCAAAGCCTGCTGCAAGACCGGCGGAGGTATAAATATTGGGGGCCTACAAGGGTAGACAAGTATGAAGAAACTCTTTCCTCCGCTACCCTTGCCGATTTTGAAAGAGCCGAGTACATGAAAAATCTGGTGTATTCATTACAGTATCTTGAATTTATTCAGGTACAGCTTGATGAAATGAAGCTGCTCACCGATGTTCTCAGAAAGCAGCTGTATAAAAGCTATATTATTAATGCGATCAGCATAATCGAATGTATTTTTTCTCATCTTGTTGCAGTCAGAGGACTTCAGAAGAAAACTGAATGGAAGTCTGAGGGCAACTTTGAGGCTACAGAGTCATTTATGGAAAACGGCGTTGAAAAACGATATGTCCGGCAAAAGCAGGTACATCTGCATCAGCCCGAAAACGAAAACACCGCTTTTTTTGAGACAATAAATATAGTCCGTGAAAACGACCTCATTGATCTGCCCAACGAAAAGTTTAATATCATGCACGAGCTGAGAAAGCTCCGGAACAAGATCCATCTGCAGGCTCTCAGACATGAAAACGATACAGACTATCTTGGCATTGAGATCAGTGATTTTATCAAGGTAAGATATATGCTCTACATGATATTAACTCAGGTCATAAGTAATGACGCTGACAAAAGCTGTCTGGATTTTATTGCTCCAGATGATGAAGAAATAGAAAAGTATCTTGAAGATAATCATAATGGTGATGAAAATGATACATGATGATATCCTGAATGAACTGAACGCTTTGCAGGATACAGACTATCGTGACTTTCAGAGCAGGCTTATCCCATCAGTTGACAGATCATGCTTTATAGGCGTAAGAACGCCTGAACTAAGACGTCTAGCAAAGGAGCTTGCAAAGCGTGATGATAAGGAAGAATTTCTCTGCGCTCTCCCTCACAAATATTTTGATGAGGATCAGCTGCATGCTTTTATTATCTCAGAAATAAAGGATTTTGAAAGCTGTACCAAACATATTGATATTTTTCTTCCCTATGTGAACAACTGGGCTACCTGCGATCAGATGTCGCCTAAGTGCTTCCGCAAGCACCGCACAGAGCTTCTTGAGCATATAAGGGAATGGATCGTCAGCGACAGGCTCTACACTGTGCGCTTCGCTGTTGGCATGCTGATGGAGCATTATCTTGACGAGGACTTTAAAGATGAATATCCTCTTATGGTAAGCCGTGTGAACTGCGAAGAATACTATATCAGCATGATGGCAGCCTGGTATTTTGCGACTGCTCTTGCAAAGCAGTACAGCAGCGTTATCGGCTATATTGAAAACAACGCTCTTGACAAGCTTACCCATAACAGAGCGATACGAAAGGCGATCGAAAGCCGAAGGATAACTCCGGAGCAGAAAGCCTTTCTCCGGTCGTTTATACGCAAATGAAATTATATAAATAAAAAAACAACCACCCTATTGGGTGGCTGCTTTTATGTGTTGGCATCTTCCTATTTTTCCGGATCGTCACCAATCAAGTATCTTCGGC
>CADBPE010000029.1 GCA_902796475.1 uncultured Ruminococcus sp. | reverse complement strand
TTTCCGCTTGTTTATCTGTGAACGCGAAATTGGGAGCGCAGGCTCTGCGCCAAGCCTTTGAAAAGGCTTGAGCGAAACTTTTGTGTTGAGGTATTGACGATTTTGCAACTGTCGGCTAAAATAGTATAAGAAAAATTATGTCCAGGAAAAACGGAGAGATGACCATGAGCAAGATCCTATCGCTGAAAGCTGTTGCCTGCGGCAGTGAACGCTTTGACTTCTCGGAACTGTTTATAAATTCAAACGGTAAAGAGGAAAGTCTGCCCATAAACGTGCTTCTGCTGGAACACAGAAAATTCGGAAATATCCTTGTCAATACCGGCTGCAGCAAACTTCTTAAAAAGAATCCCGCACTGTTCCTTAAATATAAACAGAAACATAAGCTGACATTTGACGACAGCGACTGCATAACCGCAAAACTCGAAGCCGACGGGCTTGATCCGATGATAATAAAAAAGGTTATTCTTACCCACTGCAGTCCGGAATGCTGCGGCGCACTTCCGCTTCTGCCTAAATATGAGCTTATCTCCAGCGCTCAGGTGCTTTGTCTTATAAAGACCCGCGACACCGACGATGACATGATGAAGAGCACCCTGCCCGATGCCCGCATACAGGTGAAGGCAGGCGGCATATTCAACGGACAGACCCCTTTGAAAAAATACTATAAATGGGTCTATGACATTCTCGGAGACGGCTCTGTTCTTGGCTTCGACATCCGCGGCCACCGCAAAGAGATGATGGGTCTGTTTTTTCCGGAACAAGACCTGCTCTATGCCGCTGACGCCGCCGTTGACGAAAGAGTTCTCGACAGCGAGCTTGTCCCCTCGGAAAAGCTGCTTGAACTTCAGTCCTATCCGGAGGATTATCTTGTGACACTCTCGACTCTGCGCCGTCTGCATAGGGAATGTCCGGAAATAGAAATAAAATTTCTCCATTCAAAGGATATCCAAGTCCGATAGTCCGGCCTTCCGCCGCGACCAGTTTATAATGTAATATGAAAAATCGATCAGGAGAGGTGATGAACTTTGTCTGACACCGTAGCAATGATAACGCTGGCTCTCAGAATAGCCGTACCTGCGATCATGCTTATAATTGTAATATTATGCTTTCTTTCGCTCAGCTTCGGACGCAGAGAAGAACACGCTCTTATCGCCCTTGACGATGAGGACAATAATGTAAGATACCCCGTTCTGTTCTGGGAAAATATCCTTGGCAGGAGCCGGAACTCCGATATAAGGGTACCCGACGCCACAGTTTCACGAGATCATGCCGTTCTGTTAAGGCGTGAGGAGGGCTGGTTCATTACCGATACCGACTCAAAATCCGGCGTGTATGTAAACGGGACCAAAACTCAGGGCAGACACCCCGTTTTTGTGGGCGATAAAATAACCGTAGGCATGACGACCCTCACCCTGCGCCGCGCCGACGATCCGACAGACGCGAACCAGCGCCGGAAAATATCCCCGCCCAGACAGCGCAGCACCGTTTCATGCAGCTTTATACTTACGCTCATCACTATACTTATAGTTGTGCTTTCCGCAGAAGGACTGCTCTGCTCGGGCAGCGGCTGGGCAATGCCTCACGCTCTCATTTTCTGCGGAGTAATGTGGGGCTTCTATACCGTGTCCGTAAGATTTTTCCGCAGAAAAAGCTTTGAGCTTGAGGCTCTTGCCTTTATGCTTTCCGGTACGGGAATTATCCTAAACGCCGTTCACGACCAGAAACAGGGCTATATTCAGATACTCGCCATGTGCATAGGCATAATTCTCTACTGCTTCATGCTGTGGTTCATGGAGATACCCGACAGGGTAATGAAGTGGCGTATCGTCATCGGAATAATTGCGATACTCGGACTGCTTCTGACACTGGCTATCGGCAAAAACCTCAACGGCGCAAAAAACTGGATCGTTATAGGTCCCGTATCCGTACAGCCCTCGGAATTTGCAAAAATAGCGCTTATCTTCGTGGGCGCTTCTACTCTTGACCATCTGCAGACGAGGAAAAACCTTTTCGGCTTCATCATTTTCATAGGTATATGTATCGGCATATTCTTCCTTATGAGCGACTTCGGCACAGCACTTATATTCTTCGTGACCTTCCTTGTAATAGCCTTCATGCGTTCCGGAGACTTCAAGACCGTCATTCTTGCCGTTGCCGCAGCACTTCTGGGCGTTTTCATAATTCTATCCTTCAAGCCCTATATAGCGGAGCGTTTTCAGGCATGGACCCATGTGTGGGAATACGCCGAGGACGCCGGCTATCAGCAGGTACGGACATTTATTTACAGCGCAAGCGGCGGTCTTTTCGGAATGGGACTAACCAGAGGCTACCTGCAATATGTTTTTGCATCGGAAAGCGACCTTGTGTTTGGTCTTGCAAGCGAGGAGCTTGGACTTATCACTGCCCTGCTGATGAGCATTACCATCGGCGGATTTATGATCTATGCGCGAGCCGTTACTACACGCAGCCGTTCCGCATTTTATTCCATTGCTGCCTGCACCTCCGGCGGACTGCTTGTATGTCAGGCGGCTCTGAACATCTTCGGCGTTACGGATATCCTGCCGCTTACCGGAGTTACCCTGCCGTTTGTAAGCTACGGCGGCACCAGTATGATCGCCTGCTGGGGACTGCTCTCGTTTATCAAAGCCGCAGACGAGCGCACATACTCACATAAAAAGTCAAAGATCCCCGCCAACGCGCTTCCCACTCAGCAATAATTCACAAACCGACAATACACCGTTTCTCAAAGGATCGAAAGGAGGCTGAACCAATGCGAAAGATCAATTCCCGATCCTTTATGATATTGCTTATGACCCTCGCTTTTTTTGCGGGACTTACCTATCACACAGTAAACCTTGTTCTGCACGCCTCCGAATGGGTGGCAGAGCCTACAAACTCTCATCTCACGGACGTTGACGGTCTTGAATTTGCCGGCAAAATATTCGACCGCAACGGTGTTGTCCTTGCCCAGAGCATTGACAAGCAGCGCATTTACAACGATGACGAGGACATCCGCAAGGCGTGTGTACACATTGTAGGCGACAATTCCGTTAATATCGCGACTGCCGTTCAGACCGTATACCGCTCCGAGCTTACAAAATATAACTTCACCTTCGGTCTTGGTCTGCCGGATAATCTTAAACGAGGCAACAACATAACTCTTACCATTGATACGCGTCTGCAAAAGGCAGCTTTCCGCGCCCTCGGCGACTACAAGGGCGCAATGTTCTTCTACAACTACAAAACCGGCGAGATACTCTGCATAGTCAGCACACCTGCATATGACCCGCAGGACGTGCCCGAGGACATCGAGACCAACGACAAGTACGACGGCGCATATCTTAACAGAGCGTTTTCGGCGTCCTATCCGCCCGGCTCTACATTCAAATTAGTAACGGCTGCCGCCTCGCTCAAAGAGATCCCCGGAATTGAGGGCAGCACATACGATTGTCACGGCTCCGATATCGTGGGCGAAGACGAGATAACCTGCTATGAGCCAAACGGCATTGTCAATATCCGTGAAGCTCTTGCGCAGTCCTGCAACGTATTTTTTGCCAAGCTTGCAGTCGCTCTCGGCAAGGATAAAATGACCGCCTACGCAGAGAAGATGGGCTTTAATTCCCGCCGCAGCTTTGACGGTATAAACACCGCATCAAGCATTTATAATGTTTCGGAAGCGACCGAAAACGAGCTTGGCTGGTCAGGCGTAGGACAGTACACCGTTCTGGAAACACCTGTTAATATGGCAATGATAAGCGCAGCTGTCGCCAACGGCGGAACTCCGGTAATGCCCTACTTTATCAGCTCCATTGATGGCAAGCCGAAAAACACAACGACTCTCGGCTCTCAGATGATGGATAAGGAAATCGCCGACAAGCTCTACGAGATGATGGACTACACGGTATCATCAAATTACGGCAAGAGCTACGTCAGCGACAAGCTTGACGTTTGCGCAAAAACAGGCACTGCCGAGGTAAACAGCGAGGGTCTTGCCCATGCGTGGGTAACGGGCTTCTGCAAGGACGAGGATTGTCCCATAGCGTTTGCGGCTATCGTTGAATACGGAAATTACGCTTACAGCGTAGCCATACCGATGGTAAAGCAGGTCCTCGACACAGCCGCAGATATTTACAAGAAGAGCTGAATGAGCCGGATCTGCAGACCGCCGTATTCACGCTCCGGAAGAGACCGAACGGCTGGCAGCAAATGATGTATCCGGTGATATTCTGACAAAAAACGCAAACAGATAAAAAAACGGCTGTTCTCTGTAATAGGAGAGCAGCCGTTTTTGATCGTACTACAAAAAGCTCTTTTTTCTTGATCAGGACTTCAGGCAGTCTTTGATAATACAACGTATGTATCTGTCTTTCAAGCTGCCGGACGCTCCATGCAGCTTTTGCACATTCTTCGGTATAAAAATCACGGGCGGTCTTATCTGAGATCCTCATCAGCACACGGTAATGCGACCAACTCAATTCGCTGCACAGTGTGTGCTGAATTGGAAACGTGCAATAAAACTGCCGCATATTGCGAAGTCCCTGAACACTATATCCTTTTCCAAATTCAGCCGTTAATTTTTCGGAAAGATATTTAACCATACTCGGCTCTGTCATTCTCACCGCAAGCCTTATAGATCTGTTCCCCGATCTCCCAATAGGCATTTACCATAG
>CADBPE010000028.1 GCA_902796475.1 uncultured Ruminococcus sp. | reverse complement strand
TTTCCGCTTGTTTATCTGTGAACGCGAAATTGGGAGCGCAGGCTCTGCGCCAAGCCTTTGAAAAGGCTTGAGCGAAACTTTTGTGTTTGAGTTTTGGGTGTGATATTTTTTGGCGCTGGCTGCTGCGTTTCCGCCTGTTTATCTGCGCCGCAAAATCGAGGGCGGCAGCTTGCCGCCGCAGGCTCTGCGCTCCCTATAAAGTATAAAAAGCAGCGCGACCCGAAGAACTTTTCTGCGGATCGCGCTGTTTTGTTTATGCGTAACTGCGCTTTGATCTTCTTTTGGCAGTCGCTTTGCGGTTGCCTGTGTATTTCTTTACACGCTTGGTCTTTGACCTCTCCAGTACCGGCTCTGCTTCGCCTTTTACCGTTTCGGCTGTGATCGTGACCTTTATTACCATCTCGTCTGACGGGATCTCATACATGAGCTTCTTCAGAGTTTCTTCCATAATGGAACGCAGTCCTCTCGCTCCTGTGTGCCTGTCAATGGCTTTCCTTGCCACTTCTCTCAAAGCCTCGTCTTCAAATACCAGCTCCACTCCGTCCATGTCGAACAGCTTGGTGTACTGCTTTACAAGAGAATCCTTGGGCTCTTTAAGAATACGCACCAAAGCTTCTTCGTCAAGTCCGTTAAGAGCGGTAATAACAGGAAGTCTGCCGACCAGCTCGGGAATGAGTCCGAACTTTACAAGATCCTGCGGGATAACATCCGACATCCAGCTTGTGGTGTCAAGCTCCTTCTTGGTCTTTATCTCGGCATTGAAGCCAAGCGCAGAGGAACCCATGCGCTTCTCAACGGTCTTTTCAAGTCCGTCAAAAGCGCCGCCGCAGATAAACAGAATGTTTGTGGTGTCTATCTGAATAAACTCCTGCTGAGGATGCTTTCTTCCTCCCTGGGGCGGCACGTTGGATACGGTACCCTCCAGTATTTTCAGCAGAGCCTGCTGTACGCCCTCGCCGCTGACATCACGGGTTATCGAGGGATTCTCTGACTTTCTGGCGATCTTGTCTATCTCGTCAACGTAGATGATGCCTCTTTCGGCTCTGGGAATATCAAAATCCGCCGCCTGAATAAGACGCAGAAGGATATTCTCAACATCCTCGCCAACATAGCCCGCCTCGGTAAGAGTTGTGGCGTCCGCAATAGCAAACGGCACATCAAGTATGCGGGCAAGAGTCTGGGCAAGCAAGGTTTTACCCACGCCTGAAGGTCCTAAAAGGAGAACATTGCTCTTGTTAAGCGCAACATCACTGTCCTCGATGCTGTTTATCCTCTTGTAATGGTTGTAAACAGAAACGGCCAGCGCTATTTTTGCCTCTTCCTGACCTATGACATATTCATCAAGCTTTGCCTTGATCTCCATAGGCTTCGGAAGCTCGTCCATATCTGCGCTGAATTCTTCATCCGGACGAAATTCCGGGTCATTCCTGAGTATAGAGGTGCACAGCTTCACGCATTCATCACAAATGTATGCGCTTCCGCCCGATATCATCTTTCCCACAACATCCTGTGACCTTCCGCAGAATGAGCAGTGAATATTCTTTTTAGATTCGTCCTTGTTTGCCATTTGCGCAACTCCTTATCGATGTGTGATGACCTTGTCTATAAGACCATACTCCAGAGCCTGCTGGGCGGTCATAAAGTTATCACGTTCAGTATCTCTCGCGATCACCTCAATGGGCTGTCCGGTGTTAGCCGCAAGGATAGCGTTGAGCTTCTGCTTTGTCTGAATGATGTGGTCGGCGTGGATCATAATATCAGTAGCCTGACCCTGAGCGCCGCCGCTGGGCTGATGGATCATAATATCGCTGTTGGGCAGAGCAAAGCGCTTGCCCTTTGTGCCGGCTGAGAGCAGGAATGCGCCCATGCTCGCCGCCATACCCATGCAGATAGTGGAAACATCGCACTTGATGTACTGCATGGTGTCATAGATAGCCATACCGTCGGTAACTGAACCGCCGGGGCTGTTGATGTAAAGACTGATATCCTTTGTCGCATCCTGACCCTCAAGATACAGGAGCTGAGCCACGATAAGACTTGCCGTAACATTGTTGACTTCCTCGGTGAGCATAATGATCCTGTCGTTGAGAAGTCTGGAATAAATGTCGTAGGAGCGCTCGCCCCTGTTGGTCTGTTCAATGACATAAGGAATTGTTGCCATAGAATTACCTCCGTTTCGTCTGTGCAAAGTATTGGCACATCGGTTGTTCTTTATGCAAGACGACCCCGAATGTACTTCGGGATCGTCAATATCGGTTATATCCTGATGATATTACTGTTCTTCAACAGCGTTGTCCTTTACGAACTGCAGAGCCTTTTCTACTGCAAGGTCGTCTGCAAGATCCTTAGCGGAGAATGCTGCCTTGACTCTTGAAACGTCTACCTTGTAGTTCTCTGCCATCTCTTTGAACTTGTTCTCAACGTCCTCTTCGCTGGGTCTGAGACCTTCAAGCGCTGCGATCTTCTTGAGAGCAAGTCTTACCTTTACCTGAGAAACAGCCCTGTCATAGTAGGTGTCGTGAAGCTTCTCATCTGTAAGTCCGGTGTACTGCATATATGTCGGCAGATCAATACCCTGGCTCTTGAGTCTCATCTCAAACTCGTCAACAAGGTAGTCTACCTGATTTTCATACATAGCCTCGGGAACCTCTGCCTGGAGCATATCACGGAGCTTATCAGCTACCTGACGCTCCTTGTCATCCTCAGCAGCGCCCTTTCTTGTCTCGGCAAGCTTCTCTTTGAGGTCAGCCTTGTAAGCATCGACCGTATCGAACTCGCTGACGTCCTTTATGAAATCATCATCGACCTCAGGCAGTTCCTTGACCTTGATCTCGTGGAGCTTGATCTCGAACTGTACTGCCTGACCCTTAAGGCTCTCCTCCTGATAATCCTCAGGGAAGGTAACATCAATAGTAAACTCGTCGCCTGCCTTATGACCAACGACCTGATCCTCAAAGCCGGGGATAAATGAACCGCTGCCCAGTGTAAGGCTGTAGTTCTCAGCTGTGCCGCCCTCAAAAGCAACGCCGTCCTTGAGACCCTTGAAGTCGATAACAGCGATATCACCGTTAGCAGCCTCTCTGTCCTCAACAGTTACCATACGGCTGTTTCTGTTGCGGAGCTTCTCGATCTCCTGAGCAACGTCCTCATCGGTGATCTCAAGAGACATGGGCTTATATGTGATGCCCTTATAGTTCTCGATGGTGACCTCAGGCTCAACGGTAATTACTGCCTTAAGAACAGCGCCGTCACGGCCTGCCTTCTCAACGTCAAGGTCGATCTTATCCTTAACAAGCACAAGACCTGCTTCCTCGGCAGCTTCAGCTATCGCCTGAGGATAAAGCTCCTTAAGCGCATCCTCGTAGAAAACGCCCTCGCCATACTCTCTCTCGATGATAGAACGGGGAGCCTTGCCCTTTCTGAATCCGCGGATGTTGATGTTCTTGACCTGCTTTTTATAGACAGCGTTGACTGCCTTCATAAAGGTGTCGCCATCGATCTCGATAACGAGCTCATAGCGGTTGGTCTCAACATTGTTTGATGAAATGAGTTTCATTTTGTCTTCCTCCATTTAAAACTGAAAAATCAATAGCTATTATATCACATACTTATCCGATTATCAAGTTTTACAGGCCTTTTTTCTTTTAATATTCCCTGTTTTTTTCTTGTATCGTCATGTATGTCTGATTTATTGTACATATTTTGCCGTAAAATGTCGGTTCAGACAATAGCCAGCGGCATGAAACCAAGATAGTCGCAGGCTATCAGCCTGAAAGAGATGCCGTATTTCTCACCGATGAAAGCCCTCTTTGCAGCATTCCCGCCGTGAATGTGTCCGTAAAAGCATTTTTTTATGTTATACTCACGAAGCACGTCAAGTATCTCATTGCACTCCATATTATTATAAATGGGCGGATAATGCAAAAACACAACAGGCTCGTAGCCGTCTTTCACTGCCGGCTCAATACTCATGCGCAGCCTGCCCACCTCTCTGTTGAGAATGAGCATATCCGCATCAGTTTCGGCGTCGTAGAACCAGCCCCTTGAACCGCACAAAGCCGTACCGTCACAAACATAATAGTTGTTGTGCAGTATCGACATGGCAGAAAAGCCCTTTTCGGCAAGATATTTGTCCATCTTCGACTTGGTCGTCCACCAGTAGTCGTGGTTGCCCTTCATTATGATCTTTTTGCCGTTAAGACCGTTTATAAAACGGAAGTCTGCCTCGGTGTCCTGAAGCTTCATCGCCCAGGAGATATCGCCGGCAATAACTACGGTGTCCTTATCTGTTATCAGCTTCTGCCAGTTATTTTTTATGCGCTCGGTGTAGTTCTGCCAGCCGCCGAAAACGTCCATAGGCTTATCCGTACCAAAGGAAAGGTGAAGGTCTGCTATTGCATAAACTGCCATGGCGCCGACCTCATTTTATAGAAAGACTCTCCAGCACTACTTTGGGCATTTCGTCCACACTGCATTCAAGAGTGAAGCGCACCTGAGCATCTCTGAGAGATGCAAGCGGAGCAGGCACAGGAGTCTTTGTCTTTGCGGAAAGCTCCTCGACCATAGCGAACTCGTCAGCAGGAAGCTCATCGCTGCACACAGCCTCAAGAACGCTCTTTGCAAACTTGTAGGGGCTTGCTGTTGAGGCTATTACCGCCGGAGTAGTGTCGTTGGTCTCGGCAACATACTGCTTGTATACGTTCACTGCAACAGCCGTGTGTGTATCGCAGAGATAGTTTTCCTCTTTATAAAGCTCGGAGATCGTTTTCTGAGTGTTCTCATCGTCGCAGAAGCCGCCGTAGAAAAGCGCATCAAGCTTTGCCTTTACGTCTTCATCTACCGTGTATCTGCCTTCGCCGGAAAGCTGAGCCATCCAGCCGGCGACCTTTTCGGCATTGCCGTCCGTGAGGTGATAGAGAAGTCTTTCAAGGTTGCTCGAAACGAGAATATCCATTGAAGGAGATATTGTCGTGTAGAATTTGCGCTGCTTATCGTAGGTGCCTGTTTTAATGAAATCCGTGAGTACGTTGTTTGAGTTTGACGCGCAGATAAACTTGTTTACCGGCAGACCCATATTCATAGCGTAGAATGAAGCAAGGATATTGCCGAAGTTGCCCGTAGGAACAACAACGTTTATCTTATCGCCGGGAGCGATCTTGCCCTCGTTGAGCATATCGCAGTATGCCGAGAAGTAGTACACTACCTGAGGAAGAAGTCTGCCCCAGTTTATGGAGTTTGCGCTGGAGAAAAGCTTGTTGTTTTCGGCAAGCTTTGCCTTTATATCGCTGTTTGTGAAGATCTTCTTAACGCCTGTCTGAGCATCGTCAAAGTTGCCCTCGATAGCCACAACGCTTACATTGCCGCCCTTCTGGGTAGCCATCTGACGCTTCTGCATGGGGCTTACGCCGTTCACGGGATAGAATACCATTATCCTTGTGCCGTCAACGTCCTTGAAACCTTCAAGAGCCGCCTTGCCCGTGTCGCCGCTTGTAGCGACAAGAATAACAGCCTCTTTGCCGCTGTATGTCTTGGAGAGCGACTTTGTGAGCAGGTGCGGGAGTATCTGAAGAGCCATATCCTTGAATGCGCATGTAGGACCATGCCACAGCTCAAGAACAGACATCTTTGTATTGCCGCTCTCGATATATGAGATGGGCGCAGGATTCTCTGAGCCGAACTTTTCCGCCGTATAAGCGGCGTCAACGCTCTCTGATATTTCCTGCTCGGTGAAGTCGCCGAGGAAATCAGCGAATATCTTCTTTGCTCTGCCCCTGTAATCCTCTGCTGCAAGAGCCTTGATATCCTCCAGAGAATACTTCGGCAGTGACTGCGGCACGAAAAGTCCGCCCTCCTCGGAAATACCCTGAGCGATAGCCTGTGAAGCAGTAACTACGGTGCTTTTGTTTCTGGTGCTGTTGTAATTCATTTTACTTCCCTCTTTCGTTTTATCATTTTCCCGAGGCTGTGTACCTTGAGAAAAAGTCTGAGGCGTTGTTGAAGAAAATATCCCTCAAAAGCTCCTCACTGTAATTGTGGTGCAAGAACATCTCGTAAAGCGCAGGCATCGACCCGATACCGCTCATATCCTCAGGAATATCGGCGCCGTCAAGATCTCCGCCTATTGCCAGGGTCTTTTCGCCGCCCAGGCTCAGAAAATGCTCTGCGTTCCTTATTATATCATACATTTTTGCATTTGTCGCCTGTTTATTAAGAAAATCTCGGCAAAAATTCAGTCCGACTACGCCACCCTTCTGTCTAATAATACAAAACTGCTCGTCCGTAAGGTTTCTCCTGTGCGGAGTCACGCTTTTTGCATCGGAATGTGAAGCGGCAAAGGGTCTTTCGGCAAGGTCTGCTGCGTCATAAAACAGCCTCTCGCTTGCATGAGATATATCTATAATTATGTCGTTTTTTTCAAGCTCCTTTACGGCAGCCCTGCCAAAATCAGTCAGACCGCCGGCATTTTCCACACCAACGCCGTCGCCAAGCTCGTTCTGACCGTTCCATGTCAGGGTAAGCATTCTTACCCCGGCTTTTTTGAGCATCGCTATATTTTCAAGCTTGCCGGCAAGCACCGCTCCGCCCTCTACGGTAAGTATGACGCCTCTGCCGCAGGCGCGCTCAACAGCCTTTATATCCTCGGGTGTGCGGCACTGCGGAATGTTATTCTTTTCAAGTTCTGTACCAAGCTTTGCAATACATCCTGCGAAAAGTTCCTTTGCGGCTTCTCCTCTGTATTCGTCCGGTATCCACACCGCCATGCACTGAATGTAAGGTGCGATCCCCGCAGTCTTATTATATGAAATGTGATAGCCGTCCTCGTTGAAGCTGCCGTTTTCCGTATAGGCTCGGTACAGGGTGTCACAATGCAGATCAAAAAGCTTCATGCTGTTCTCCTTTCGCCTGAAGATCTTACTCTTCCCCGAATGCGTTTTCGATATGGGTAAGCTCAGGCTGTTTTATTCCGGAAATATAAACCGCCTCTACCACATCAAAGCGCGGCTGAAGCGTAGTTTTCTTTTCATTCATATAAGCCTCGGCGGTCTCGATGAGCTTTTTGCGTTTGCGTAAGGTCACACTGTCGGACGGCCTTGTGATTGCGGACGAATCCCTTGCCTTGACCTCGACAAAGACGATCATATCATCCTTCTGCATGATAAGGTCTATCTCACCATGACCGGCGCGGTAATTTTTCTCCACAAGTTCATATCCCTTTTTCGCAAGAAGCTCAAGAGCCGCAGCCTCACCCTTTGCGCCCAGCCGCTGAGCCTTTGTGCGCGGCTTTTTAAGCTCCGGATGAAGTATGTTCTTTAAAAATGACGGTCTGTGTATCTCACACGGGCCATACTGACGCACCATATCGGAATGGAACTCGGAGGGATATCCCTTGTTCCTTTCAAAGCCGTATTGAGGATACTTTTTTGCGTACTCATTCATCAGCCTGTCCCTGCTGACCTTGGCAAGAATTGACGCCGCCGCAATAGATTCCGACTTTTCATCGCCCTTAACGATCTCAACACAGGGGATATCCAGATCAGGCCTCCTGTTGCCGTCTATGAGAGCGAAATCCGCCTTTACGGGCAGTCCCTCGACAGCCCGCTTCATGGCAAGCATGGCAGCTTTGAGAATATTCATGCTCTCTATCTCCTCAACAGACGCCCATGCAATATTGTATGCGACTGCTTTTTCTTTGATAATATCAAAAAGCATTTCGCGCTTTTTCTCGCTGAGCTTTTTGGAATCGTCAACGCCCTCAATAACCATTCCTTTCGGCAGGATCACCGCTGCTGCGTAAACAGGGCCTGCAAGCGGACCTCTGCCAGCCTCGTCTACGCCGCATATATTCTCGCAGCCCTGAGCGTAGTAGTGATTTTCATATTCAAGCTTTTCTTCCATATTCTTCAACTCCCGTATTCATATCCTTATATCCGTACAGTCTGCGGCTCTGTCGAGAGTAATTTTACCAAGAGCGGCATTGCGGAACTCGTCAAGAACTGTCGCAGCGGCGCGTTCGGTATTTATTTCGCCGCCCGAAACAAGCATGCCTCTCTTTTTTCCGACCATTTCAAGTATCTCATAGCCCTGAGCGCCGGATATTTCCTCTGAGGAGAGCTTGTAGCGGGCTGTGATGCTCTCCGGAAAATTATCACGCAGATATTCCAGCAGTCTGCCGGCAAGATGCTCTGTATCGAGGATATCATCCTTTACCGAGCCGATATACGCAAGCTTCTCGCCTACCGCTTTATCATCGAATTTCGGCCACAGCACACCCGGTGTATCCAGCAGATCGAAGCCCTTGCTTACCGTGAACCACTGATTTCCTCGTGTAACGCCCGGACGATCCTCGACCCTTGCGCGGTTTTGTCCGGCAAGACGGTTGATAAATGAGGACTTCCCGACATTCGGTATACCCACCACCATGACCTTGATGGTTCTGCCTGACATGCCCTTGTTTTTCCATGCTTCAAGCTTTTCCGAGAGCACGCTCCTGACTGCCGGCACGAACCCGTTCATGCCCTTTCCGGAGCGGCAGTCCAGAGCAATTGCCGTCACGCCCTTTTCACGGAAAAGGCCGAGCCACTTTTTAGTTTCGGCGGGATCCGCCATATCGCACTTGTTAAGGATAAACAGACGGGGCTTGTTGTTGATAACACTTCTGAGATCGGGATTACAGCTTGAATAAGGCGCTCTCGCATCGAGAAGGACAGCAACAGCATCTATGAGCCTGAGCTGAGATTCTATTTTTCTTTTTGTTTTGGTCATATGACCGGGAAACCACTGTATTGATCTGAGTTCTTCCATAATTTCCTCCTTAAATAAGCAAAGCCAAAGGGCGCATCTCCATACAAAAAAAGAAGCCGGAAAAAACCGGCTTCCGAAACGCAGTTCAACCGCACATGACCGGGCAGAATATTACCCCACTGTGCCGAACCTTTCAAAGGGATAGATCCTGTATACTGCCTTGCCTATGATATTCTCCACCGGAATGAGTCCCACCTTGCGGCTGCGGCTGTCAAGGGAATCCTCACGGTTGTCACCCATAACAAAAACATAGCCTTCCGGTATAACATCGGGTATCTGTGTGGAGTTCGGCAGACGGATGGTCATGCCCTTGATGTAGTCCTCATCAAGCACCTCGCCGTCTACGATAACACGGTCGTTCATATAGTCGATCTCTAAACGCTGACCCTCTACGGCGATAACCCTTTTGATGATCGGCTCCGGAAGCTTTTCGCCGTGAGTGCATACTACTATATCTCCGCACTGGGGAGTGTACATAAAATTCAGAACAAGAAGCCTGTCGCTGTTTTGCAGAGTGTTGTTCATGGAATTGCCGTTTACGGTTATTTGCCTGCAGAAAAACGCCATTCCCAGCAGCAGCACTGCGCCTGCGATAAGAAGAGTGCCTGACCAGTCATAAAGAAATGTTGCAAAAGTAAATTTTTCTTCCTTTTCCTCAGCGATCTCTCCGCTGACTGCGTTTCCGTTTTCCTTATCTTTGTTTGCCATTTTTTCACCTCAAACCTTAGTTCATATACCGCCAAGCTTTTCAAATGGATACCATCTTGCAAAAGCCTTGCCTATAATATTTTCCACCGGGATAAGCCCGACGCTTGAAGAACGGCTGTCCCGCGAATTTTCACGGTTGTCACCCATGACGAACACATATCCCTCCGGAATGACCCTTGGAAAGTTCCAGCTTTCAATTGTAGCGCGGGTAACGCCCTTTATGTAATTTTCCTTGAGAAGAACTCCGTCAACTATCACGTCGCCCGTATTGTAGTCGATCTCAAGAGTCTGACCCGAAGTGGCGATCACTCTCTTTACTATCGGCTCCGGCAGATGCTCGCCGTGTGTTACTATAACGATATCACCGCATTTCGGCTCGTAACCCAGACAAGCCACTAAAAGCCTGTCCTCATTCTGGAGCGTGTCGTTCATAGAATCGCCGTCAACGGTGACCTGTCTGAAAACGAGTGACATTATTATCAGCAGCACAAACACTGCGCTGAGTATTGTCCCTATAAGGTCAAACAGAAGCGCAATGATCCACGAAGGCTCCATAGGCTGATCAGGAAGCTTATTTTCCTCAGATTCCATACGACACACCTCCTGTCATTTATCAACAGACCTGTTGATCTGTGCGCATAGATACTTACTTTTTAAGATAATCAGCTGTACGTCCGAAAAGATTGAACGGATACAGCACCACGCTTGCCTTTCCGGTAACATAGCTGAGCGGCACAAGCTCGCCGACAACA